>NZ_JBHXQZ010000028.1:0-78473 GCF_042717095.1 Streptomyces sp. NPDC058632
GCGGGGTTCCCCCCCCTTGGGGGTATGCGTTGGTCCGCGGCTTATTACCCGCGGGCGGTCCGCCGCAATCCCCCCCCATGGTGTCGGCGCGCGGGGGCGTTCACCCGCCCCGCGCGTACCGGTCCGTCGCCGCCACCAGTGCGTCGTCGCCGACGGCACCGGCGTCGTGGCCGGCCTCGTCCACGATCGTCAACTCGCTGTCCGGCCAGGCGTGGTGGAGCCGCCAGACGATGCCGAGGAGGTTGCCGAGGTCGAGGCTGCCCTGGACCAGAGTGCCGGGGATGCCCTTCAGGAGGTGGGCGTCGCGGAGGACGACGCCCTCGTCGTTGCCCTCGCTGTCGCCCTCGCCGTCGCCGAGGAAGTGGTCGTTGCCCCAGTAGTGGGTGACGGTGCGGGCGAAGCCCCTGCGGAACTCGGGGTCCTGGAAACGCTCGACCGAGCCCGGCGGCGCGGGGATGATCGCCGTCTCCCAGTCGGTCCAGGCCCGCGCGGCCCGTTCCCGGACGTCGGGGTCGGGGGACTCGAGCAGTCTGTTGTAGGCGGCGGCGAGGTCGCCGTCGCGCTCACCGGCGGGCAGTTCGCCGACGAAGCGTTCGAAGGCCTCCGGGAAGAGTTTTCCCAGTCCCCGGGTCAGCAGGGCCACCTCGGGGGCGGAACCGGTGGTCACACCGGTGAGCACCAGCTCGGACACCACACCGGGGTGCGTCTGCGCGTACCGCAGCCCCAGCGCCGAGCCCCAGGAGACGCCCCACACCAGCCACCGCTCGATGCCCAGGTGGGCGCGCAGGCGCTCCAGGTCGGCCATGAGGTGGGCGGTCGTGTTGACGCCCATGTCGGTGGTGTGGTCGGCGGCGCCCGGTGTCGACCGTCCGGCGCCGCGCTGGTCGAGGAGCACGATGCGGTAGGCGTCGGGGTCGAAGTAGCGGCGGAGGCCGGGGCTCGCGCGGCTTCCCGGGCCGCCGTGCAGCACCAGTGCGGGCTTGCCGTGCGGGTTCCCGCAGGTCTCCCAGTACACGCGGTTGCCGTCGCCGACGTCGAGCATGCCGTGGTCGTACGGTTCGATGTCCGGATAGCGGCCCATCGGGGCACCGTAGCGCGCGTGACGCGAGGGCTCCTCTCATTTTCGCGCGGGCAGTCCCGCCGCCTCGGCCGCCGTGCGCAGCACCTCCCGGAGCATGGTGGGGGTGAGCCGGCCGGTGAAGGTGTTGCGCTGGCTGACGTGGAAGCAGCCGAAGAGGCGCAGGTCGTCGCCGTCCGGGGCGGGGAGCGTGACGTGGGCGCCGTGGGCGAAGGCCGGGCGGGGGCGGGGCACGGTCCAGCCCGCCTCGTCGAACGCGGGCAGCGAGGCCTGCCAGCCGAAGCCGCCGAGGACGAGCGCGGCCCGCACCGTCGGCCGCAGGAGGCGCAGTTCCCGCACGAGCCAGGGCCGGCAGGTGTCCCGTTCCCGGGGGGTGGGCTTGTTGGCGGGCGGGGCGCAGTGCACGGGCGAGGTGACGCGTACGCCGTACAGCTCCAGGCCGTCCCCGGTGTGCGTGGAGGCCGGTTGCGAGGCGAGCCCGACGTCGTACAGCGCCTCGTACAGCACGTCCCCGGACCGGTCTCCGGTGAACATCCGTCCGGTGCGGTTGCCGCCGTGCGCGGCGGGCGCCAGCCCGACGATCAGCAGCCGGGCGTCCGGCGGCCCGAATCCCGGCACCGGCCGGCCCCAGTACGTCCAGTCGGTGAACGCGGCGCGCTTGGTACGGGCGACCTCCTCCCGCCAGTCCACCAACCGCGGGCAGGCACGACAGCCGCTGATGCGCCGGTCGAGGGCGGGAAGGCCGGAAGGGTCGCGGACACCGGAGAGGTCGGGGAGGCCGTGGACGTCGGGGAGGCCACTGGAGTGGTCCATCCCTCCACGGTAGGACGGACCGGCCGGGTCCGGCGGCTGCCCCGTCCGCTCGGCCTGCTCACCGGCGGTGCGGCGGCGGCCGAAATCCCTTCTCACCGGGCCGCCCCGGAGGATTAGAGTCGGACCATGGCTTCCGAGGATGCTCAGTACGGCAGGACGCGCGGCGACGGGGACACGGCGGAGGCGACGGCCGCCGGGCCCGCCGGGCCCGACACCGCCGCCGCTGTGGCGGCTGCCGAGGCCGCCGGACCGCAGAGCGGCGGGACCGTCCGGACCGACAGCTGGATCTGGTCCGTGCGCCTGGTCAAGACCCGGTCCCTCGGTGCCAACGCCTGCCGCGGCGGCCACGTGCGCGTGAACGGCGAGCGGGTGAAGCCCGCGCACTCCCTGCGCGTCGGCGACGAGGTGCGCCTGCGCCATGACGGGCGGGAACGGGTCGTGGTCGTCAAGCGCCTGATCCGCAAGCGGGTGGGGGCCCCGGTCGCGGTCCAGTGCTACATCGACAACTCGCCTCCGCCCCCGCCCCGCGACGCCGTCGCCCCGGCCGGCATCCGGGACCGCGGCGCGGGCCGCCCGACCAAGCGCGACCGCCGGGAACTGGAACGCCTGCGCGGTCTGGGCGGCGGCCCGGGTGGCCCCGGCATCCCCGGGGCTCCGGAAGGGTCCGCCGGATCCGGTGGGCCCGGTGGCCGCGGCGGGTCCGAGGGCCTCGGCGGCTTCGCAGGTCACGAAGGGTCCACCGGTCGCAGGAACCGTGGCCGGCGTTCCGGCGGCACCGCGCGGCCGTGACCGCGTCGCAGCAGCGGCCGGAACGGGGGCACCGCGTTCCGCTCAGCCTTCGGCCGTCGCCGCCACCGCCCTCACCCACATCCCGTCCTCCGTCAGATACCGGTCCACGCGCAGGCCCTCCTCCCCCAGCGCCTCCTCGAACCGCGCCTTCGTCAGCGCCCTCGACCGGAACGTCTGTGTCCACACCGCGTCCGGGAACACGTACTCGGCGTGCACCGCGTCGACCCCGTCGCCCACCGGCTCGGCCGACATGATGCGTACGGTGAAGCCCGCCGGGTCCACCCGCTCGCGCGGCACGTTCGTGTGGTAGTCCTCGCCCTCCCGCTGGATGAGTACGCACCCTCCCTTCGCCAGGTGCCGCACACAGGTGCGCAGCAGCCCCCGCCGCACCTCCGCGTCGCCCGCGTGCACCAGGAACGAGGCGAGCAGCACCACGTCGAACGTCTCGTCCAGCCGCAGCTTCTCTATGGGGCCGCATATGGTCCGCGCCCCGCGCACGCGCTCCAGCATCTCGGCGGACTCGTCCACGGCCGTGACCGTGAATCCGCGTTCCAGCAGTGCGTGGGTCATCCTGCCCGCGCCGCTGCCCAGCTCCAGGACCCGCGCGCCCGCCGGTACCGCGGCGGCGATGACGTCCGGCTCGTCCCCGACGGGCAGCCGCGCGTACAGCTCCACCGCGCAGCCGTCCGGGGTGATCGCCCCGGGGCCCGCCCCCTCGTACCCTTCACGCATTCTCGGCTTCATGTCCGCCCAACGGACCGGATCCGCACGCCCGTTCCCCCACTCCCCCGGTTCACTCGATCGAGTGACGGCACGCCTCCGGCAGGCGACAGCGGCCCTTCCCCACCGGCCGGACGTACCGTGGAAAGAGGAATGGTGGTGACGGCATGCGGACGGGCAGTGAGCCGAGGACCGCGCGCAGTGCGCTGCGCATGCGGTTCTGGCTGGGCGTGTGGGGCGAGGTCTGGACGGTCCTCGGGACGGTGGCGTTCGCGGTCGCCGGGCATCCCGGCTGGGCCCTGGTGTGCGCGCTGCTGTGGCTGGTCGTCACCGTCGACCTGATCGTGGTCGTCCGGCATATGCGCCAGGGAGCGCGCTACCAGCCGGGCCGTGATGTGCCGCCGTACGATCCGCCCCGGGGCGTGAGGTGACCCGTGTGCTCCCTCTCGGGGCGTCGTCGCCTCAGCCCTTGTCCTGGCCGTCGTCGAAGCGCGCGGCCTTCAGGTACTCCGGGTTCGGGTCCAGGGCGGCGGCCAGCCGGAAGTGGCGCCTGGCCGGGTCGGGCCGCCGCTGCCGCTGGTAGGTACGGGCGAGCGCGAAGTGTGCGAAGGCGTTGTCCGGCTCGCGCTCCAGGACGATGGAGAACTCGAGCTCCGCCGGACGCAGCTGGGCGGCCGCGAAGAACGCACGCGCGCGCAGCAGCCGCGCGGCGGTGTTCTCCGGATACGCGTCGATGACCCCGTCCAGCAGCTTCACCGCACCCCGCGGGTCCCGTGAGGCGAGCAGGTGCTCAGCGGCACGGAAGTCGATGACATGCGTCTCGGGCGTACGTCCGGTCGAACCACTGCTCTGGGGCACAGTCGCATCCTTCCCTCGCCGAACCGGTTCAACGCCCCGGCCGGAGACCTCTATTCCTGCGCGGGCCGCCGGTCCGCCCCCGCCCGGCGTACGAGATCGGCCCACACGTCCCTGACCCGCCGTTCCAGCTCGTCCAGGGGCACGTCGTTGTCGATGACGATGTCCGCGATCTCCCGGCGCTGCTCGCGCGTCGCCTGGGCGGCCATGCGCGCGCGGGCGTCCTCCTCGCTCATGCCGCGTCGGCCGACGAGCCGGTCGAGCCGGGTCCCGGTGCTCGCGTCGACCACGATCACGAGGTCGTAGAGGGACGCGAGGCCGTTCTCCGTGAGGAGGGGGACGTCGTGGACGACGACGGCGTCCTCGGCGGCGGCTTCCTCCAGCTCCCGGGAGCGGGCGCCCACCAGGGGGTGGACGATCGAGTTGAGGAGGGCCAGCTTCTCCGCGTCGGCGAAGACGATCGCGCCGAGCCGCGGCCGGTCCAGGGCGCCGTCCTCGGTGAGGATCTCCTCGCCGAAGGCCGTCACGACCGCCGTGAGACCGGGTGTCCCCGGTGCGACGGCCTCGCGCGCGATGCGGTCCGCGTCGATCAGTACGGCGCCGCACTCGACGAGCAGGCGCGACACCTCGCTCTTGCCGGCACCGATCCCGCCGGTCAGTCCCACGGTCAGCATGTCCGAAAGCTTAGGGCCCGCCGCCGGCGGCAGGCCGGGCGGAACCCCGGCCCCGCCCGTGGCCGGGTGGACCCCGGCCGTCTCAGACGTCGCCTTCGCGCTCCGCCAGGAACCGCTCGAACTCGAGCCCGATCTCGTCCGCCGAAGGGATCTCCACCGGCTCGGCGAGCATGTTGCCCCGGGTTTCGGCACCCGCGGCGGCGTCGTACTGATGTTCGAGGCCCTGGATGAGGGCCGTGAGTTCCTCGTCGCCCTCCTGCACCTGGCGGTCGATCTCGGTCTGGGTGCGGTGCGCGTCGGTGCGCAGGGCGTGCGCCACACCGGGCAGGACCAGGCCGGTCGCGGCCGTGATGGTCTCCAGGACGGTCAGCGCCGCGTCCGGGTACGGGGAGCGGGCGATGTAGTGCGGCACGTGCGCGGCGACGCCGAGCACGTCGTGTCCGGCCTGCATGAGCCGGTACTCGACGAGGGCCTCGACGCTGCCGGGAACCTGTGCCTCCTCGAAGGGGCTGCTGTGGCCGGGGACGAGGTCGGTGCGGTTGCCGTGCGGGGTGAGGCCCACGGGGCGGGTGTGCGGGACGCCCATGGGGATGCCGTGGAAGTTCACCGACAGGCGGACGCCGAGCCGTTCCACGATCTGCCGCACCGCGGCGGCGAACCTCTCCCACTCCACGTCCGGTTCCGGTCCGGACAGCAGCAGGAACGGCGCTCCGGTGGCGTCCTGGACCAGCCGCACCTCGAGCGCGGGTACCTCGTAGTCGGTCCAGCGGTCGCGGGTGAAGGTCAGCAGAGGGCGACGGGCCCGGTAGTCGACGAGCCGGTCGTGGTCGAATCGGGCGACGACCTGGTGGGGCAGCGAGTCGAGCAGCCGTTCGGTGATCTGGTCGCCGGTCTCGCCCGCGTCGATGTACCCGTCGAAGTGGTAGAGCATGACAAGACCGGCCGATTCCTGGGCGAGCGCCGTGTCGACGACAGCCAGCCCCTTCGACTCCCATGCGTACAAACCCTGCGGATCAAGCACAGTGACCGCTCCTCCTCGTGTTCCTAGGGGACAACGTGACGCACGGCACCGGCATTCCCGGGTGAGGGCAACTCCCCGAGGGACGCGGGGAACCGCGCGACAAGCCCTCGGCGGCCCGCAGGCGGCCCCCGCCCCCGAAGCGCAGCACTGAGGGGCCGCACCTCGAAAGGTGCGGCCCCTCAGTTACCGGTCAAGCCTCAGAGTCCGAGGCCTCCCCCTGCGGAGGAGTTCAGCTCTGGCCGCCGGCCAGCTTCTCGCGCAGCGCGGCCAGCGCCTCGTCCGAGGCCAGGGCACCGGAGTTGTCGCCGCCCTCGGAGGAGTACGAGCCGCCGCCGCCACCACCGCTGCCACCGGACGCGGCCGGAGCCGCACCCGCGGTGTCGACACCCTCGGCAGCGGCCTTCTCGTCCGCCTCGCGGGACTTGATGACCTGCGCCTGGTGCTGCTCGAAGCGGTTCTGCGCCTCGGCGTACTGAGTCTCCCACGCCTCCCGCTGGGTCTCGTAGCCCTCGAGCCAGTCGTTGGTCTCGGGGTCGAAGCCCTCGGGGTAGATGTAGTTGCCCTGGTCGTCGTAGGACGCGGCCATGCCGTACAGGGTCGGGTCGAACTCGACCACCGACGGGTCGGCACCGAAGGCCTCGTTGGCCTGCTTCAGCGAGAGGCTGATGCGGCGGCGCTCGAGGTCGATGTCGATGACCTTGACGAAGATCTCGTCGTTGACCTGGACGACCTGCTCCGGGATCTCCACGTGGCGCTCGGCCAGCTCGGAGATGTGGACCAGACCCTCGATGCCCTCGTCCACGCGGACGAACGCACCGAACGGAACCAGCTTCGTGACCTTGCCGGGCACGACCTGGCCGATCTGGTGGGTGCGGGCGAACTGCTGCCACGGGTCTTCCTGGGTCGCCTTCAGCGACAGGGAGACACGCTCGCGGTCCATGTCGACGTCGAGGACCTCGACGGTGACTTCCTGACCGACCTCGACGACCTCGGAGGGGTGGTCGATGTGCTTCCAGGACAGCTCGGACACGTGGACCAGGCCGTCGACGCCGCCCAGGTCCACGAAGGCACCGAAGTTGACGATCGAGGAGACGACGCCGGAACGCACCTGACCCTTCTGGAGGGTCGTGAGGAACGTCTGGCGGACCTCGGACTGGGTCTGCTCCAGCCAGGCGCGGCGGGACAGGACCACGTTGTTGCGGTTCTTGTCCAGCTCGATGATCTTCGCCTCGAGCTCCTTGCCCACGTAGGGCTGGAGGTCGCGGACGCGGCGCATCTCGACCAGGGAGGCCGGGAGGAAGCCGCGGAGGCCGATGTCGAGGATGAGACCACCCTTGACGACCTCGATGACGGTACCGGTGACGATGCCGTCCTCTTCCTTGATCTTCTCGATGGTGCCCCAGGCGCGCTCGTACTGGGCGCGCTTCTTCGAGAGGATCAGGCGGCCTTCCTTGTCCTCCTTCTGGAGAACAAGGGCTTCGATCTCGTCACCGACGGCGACGACCTCGTTGGGGTCGACGTCGTGCTTGATCGAGAGTTCGCGGCTCGGGATGACACCTTCGGTCTTGTAACCGATGTCGAGCAGGACCTCGTCCCGGTCGACCTTCACGATGACGCCGTCGACGATGTCGCCGTCGTTGAAGTACTTGATCGTCTCGTCGATCGCGGCGAGGAAGGCTTCCTCGTTACCGATGTCGTTGACCGCAACCTGCGGGGTGGTGGCGGTGGTCTCGGTGCTGCTCGTCATGTGGGAAAGGGCTCCGGTACGGACAGTGAGTCGTAGGTACTGCTACGCCCAAGCCCGTTTCGCTCTGCAGAAGCCGGACAGCCTAGGAAGCGCCGTCACCGGACACCGGGTGCCCGGTGGCGCCTCGACAACCGAGGGGACATACAACAGACGCGAGCACAGCCTGCTATGTCTGAGGTGCGCAGGCTCGCAGCGCAACTTGTAGCATACGGGGGCGGCCGGGCAGGGTCAATGTGCGAAGTCCCCCACCCGGGGTGGATCGCCGCAAAACCGGCACAATTCCCCCCGTCCGGGGGTAGCGCCGCACGTCAGATGCCACCTCGAGGCCACGCGGAACCCGCCCCGCGGACATCCCGGGGGCACCCCGCGGCAGGACACCGCGCGCCCCGGTGGTGACAGCCGGGGCGACTGGACGGAAGAGTACGACGATGGAGCCGATCATCCAAGAGCCCGAAGGTCCCCGAGCGCCCGAACCGGAGGCGACCCGACGGGGCGCCGGCGTCACCGAGAGCGCCCGCGCCAACCGCGGCTGGTGGGACCGCAACGCGGACGAGTACCAGGTCGAGCACGGCACGTTCCTCGGCGACGACCGCTTCGTGTGGTGCCCCGAGGGACTGGACGAGGTGGAGGCCGGGCTGCTCGGCCCGCCGGAGGAACTGAAGGACCGTGCCGTCCTGGAGCTCGGCGCCGGCGCGGCCCAGTGCTCGCGCTGGCTGGCCGCGCAGGGCGCGCGCCCGGTGGCCCTGGACATCTCCCACCGGCAGCTGCAGCACGCGCTGCGCATCGGGGGCCCGTTCCCGCTGGTGTGCGCGGACGCGGGCGCCCTGCCGTTCGCGGACGGCTCCTTCGACCTGGCCTGCTCGGCGTACGGGGCGCTGCCCTTCGTCGCCGACCCGCGGCTGGTGCTGCGCGAGGTGCACCGGGTGCTGCGGCCCGGCGGCCGGTTCGCCTTCTCCGTCACGCACCCCATCCGCTGGGCGTTCCCGGACGAGCCCGGTCCGGAGGGGCTGAGCGTCTCCGGGTCGTACTTCGACCGCACGCCCTACGTGGAGCAGGACGAGGAGGGCCGCGCGGTGTACGTCGAGCACCACAGGACGCTGGGCGACCGGGTCCGGGACGTCGCCGCCTCGGGCTTCCGTCTGGTGGACCTGGTGGAGCCCCAGTGGCCGGAGTGGAACAGCTCCGAGTGGGGCGGCTGGTCCCCGCTGCGCGGCCGGCTGATCCCGGGGACGGCGATCTTCGTGTGCGTACGGGACTGAGTGCGTGATCCGTTACGACGCGCTCGGCGCCCTCCCCGTGCGCGAGGCGGTTCCCCCGCTGACCGACGCCCTTCGGGAACGCGGCACCGCCGTCCTGGTCGCACCGCCCGGCACCGGCAAGACGACCCTGGTGCCGCTGGTGCTGGCGGGACTGGTCGGTGACGGTCCCGCGCGGCGGGTCCTGGTCGCCGAGCCCCGGCGGATCGCGGTGCGCGCGGCGGCCCGGCGGATGGCCTGGCTGCTGGGTGAGAAGCCCGGCGAGTCGGTCGGCTTCACGGTCCGCGGGGAGCGGGTGACCGGGCGGCACACGCGTGTGGAGGTCGTCACGACCGGCGTGCTCCTGCAGCGGCTGCAACGCGACCAGGAGCTGACCGGTGTGGACGTCGTGGTCCTCGACGAGTGCCACGAGCGGCATCTGGACGCGGACACGGCGGCGGCGTTCCTGTGGGACGTGCGCGAGACGCTGCGTCCGGAGCTGCGTCTGGTGGCCGCGTCGGCGACGACCGACGCGGCGGGCTGGGCGCGGCTGCTGGGCGACGCGCCCGTCGTCGAGGCGCGCGGGACCGCGCACCCGGTGGAGGTGGTGTGGGCGCCGCCCGCACGTCCGCCGCGGCCGCCGCACGGCATGCGGGTCGACCCGGCGCTGCTGACGCATGTGGCGTCGGTGGTGCGGCGCGCGCTGGCCGAACAGGACGGGGACGTCCTGGTGTTCCTGCCGGGCGTGGGCGAGATCGCCCGGGTCGCCGCGCAGTTGGGGCCGCTCCCGGACGTCGAGGTGCTCCAGGTGCACGGGCGGGCGCCGGCCGCCGTGCAGGACGCGGTGCTGGCGCCCGGACGGCGGCGCCGGGTGGTGCTGGCGACCTCGGTGGCGGAGTCGTCGCTGACGGTGCCGGGGGTCCGGGTGGTCGTGGACGCGGGCCTCGCGCGTGAGCCCCGCGTCGACCACGCGCGCGGGCTGAGCGCGTTGACGACGGTACGGGCCTCGCAGGCGGCGGGCCGACAGCGGGCGGGGCGGGCCGGCCGTGAGGCGCCGGGTGCGGTGTACCGGTGCTGGGCACAGGCGGAGGACGCCCGGCTGCCGCGGTTCCCCTCCCCCGAGATCAAGGTGGCCGACCTGACGGCGTTCGCGCTCCAGGCGGCCTGCTGGGGCGACCCCGACGCCTCCGGGCTCGCCCTGCTCGATCCGCCCCCGGCCGGGGCGATGGCGGCGGCCGGGGCCGTCCTGACCGCGATCGGGGCCGTCGGCGCCGACGGGCGGGCCACGGAGCGGGGCACCCGGCTCGCCCGGCTGGGCCTGCACCCCCGGCTCGGGCGGGCCCTGCTGGACGCGGCACCGGCCGTGGGCCCCGGGCTCGCCGCCGAGGTGGTCGCGCTGATCGGCGAGGAGGCGCCGCGGAGCTACGGGGACGATCTCGCCGGTGCGCTGCGTGCCGCGCGGCGCGGGGACGACGCCTACGCCCAGCGGTGGCGGACCGAGGTGCGCCGGCTGCGCGCGCTCGCACCGGACGCCTCCGCGCGGACCTCCGCACGGGCCTCGGCGCGGGACTCCTCACCGACGGGCGGCGGCCTGCCGCGCCTGGACGGGGAGGACGCGCGGATCGGGCTGGTGGCCGCGCTCGCGTTCCCCGAGCGGATCGCCCGCGCGGACGGCGGTTCGTATCTGATGGTGTCCGGGACGCGGGCCGAGGCCAAAGCGGGCACCGGGCTGCGCGGCGCGCCCTGGATCGCGGTCGCCGCGGCCGACCGGCCCGTGGGGCGGGGCCACGCGCGCGTGCAGCTCGGCGCGGCCGTCGACGAGGACACCGCGCGGTGGGCGGCCGGCGCCCTGCTGGAGACACGCGAGGAGGTGCGCTGGGCCGACGGGGACGTCGTCGCCCGGCGGGTCGAGCGGCTGGGGGCCGTCGAGCTGGCCGTACGGCCCCGTACCGACCCGGAGCCGGCGCTCGTACGGGCCGCGCTGCTGGAGGGGCTGCGGCGGGAGGGGTTCGGGCTGCTGCGGTGGCCGGCCGGGGCGGCCGTGCTGCGGCAGCGGCTGGCGTTCGTGCACCGGCGGGCCGGCGAGCCCTGGCCCGACGTGTCCGACGACGCGCTCCACGCGCGCGTGGAGGAGTGGCTGGAGCCGGAGCTGAGCCGCGCCCGGCGCCGGGCCGACCTGGCCCGGATCGACGCCGGGCAGGCCCTCGGCCGGTTGCTGCCGTGGGCGTCCGGGGAGGCCGCCCGCCTGGACGGCCTCGCCCCCGAGCGGATCACCGTGCCCAGCGGGTCCGCGATCCGGATCGACTACTCCGACCCCGGGCAACCGGTGCTCGCGGTGAAGCTCCAGGAGATGTTCGGACTTCAGGAGTCGCCGCGGGTGGCCGGGGTGCCCCTGCTGGTGCACCTGCTGTCCCCGGCCGGGCGGCCCGCCGCCGTCACCGCCGACCTCGCCTCCTTCTGGAAGGACGGCTACAAGGGCGTACGGGCCGAGCTGCGTGGCCGGTATCCCCGGCATCCGTGGCCCGAGGACCCCGCCGCTGCCGAGCCGACCCGGCACACCAACGCGCGGCTCAGGCGGTGACGGCGGGCGGGAGGAGAGCGCGTCGCACGTATACGGAAGGGCGTCCCCTCCGCCGGTGACGGAGGGGACGCCCTGTGTTCGTGCGGGTGCCCGCGGGTGCGGCTACGCGCCGGCGGTGGGGCTGGGGGACGTCGACGGGCCGGGGGACGCGGTCTCGTCCGGGGACTCCGCCTCGTCCGGGGACTCCGTCTCGTCCGCGGCCACGGTGAGTTCGACCGTGAGGGTGGCGCCGCCCGCGGTGGTGATGCGGAGCAGGAAGGTGCCGGTGGTGTCGTCCGCGTACAGCCGGGGCAGCTTCAGCCGGCCGTCCGCGTCCGTCCTCAGGCCGCCGAGGGTGCGTACGGCCTTGTCGTCGGCGTCCTTGAAGTAGGGGCCCTTGCCGTTGGCGGTCGGGTCGTCGGCCGATGCGATCAGGGTGGCGGTGGCCGCGACCTTGTCGGCGGCGGCGCCGTCGCGGGTGGCCCGTACCTCGACGCGGTGGGCGAACTCGCCGCCCGGCGTGCAGGTCAGCGCCTCGTCGTCGGTGCGCACGACGGTGTCGGCGACGCGCTCGGTGACGGTGGCCCGGTAGTCGAGGCCCGGCACCACGCGGCCGACGACGGTGGCACGGACGGTGACGTCGCCGGTCTTCTCGCCCGCCCGGAGCGCGGGCGCGACGGCGACCCCGGAGCTGTTGGTGAGGACGGTGGCCACGCTCTCGCCGCCGGTGAAGGCGGTGTCGGTGTCGCCGACGACGGTGAAGCGGATCCGCACCTTCGCGACGGTCCTGCCCCCGTCCGTCTCCGCGCGGGCGCTGATCCGCCCGGCGAACGTCTCGCCCGCCGTCGCGGTGAGCCTGCCGGTGCCGGCGTTCTCCAGGCGGTCCACCGTGTCGGTGGGCGTGGGGGACGTGGTGGGCGGCGGGGTCGTCGACGGCGGCGGGGGCGTGGCCGGCGGGGTGCTCGGCGTGCCGGGCGAGGCCGGCGGCTCGGTGCTGCCGCCGCCCTGCTTGCCGGGTCCGGTGCCGGGCTTCGTCGACGGCGTGCCCGGGGCGGACGGGCCGGCGCCCGGCGTCGACGGGGTGGGGTTCGTGGTGCTGTCGTCGCTGCGGTTGTCGGGCAGGGTGCCGGTGCCGTCCGGGATCTCGTGCGTGCCCTTGCGGTAGTACTCCAGCCACGACAGGACGGTGTTCAGGTACTCCGTCGAGTTGTTGTAGCTGAGGATCGCCTTGTCGAGGTCCGCCTGGTCGGACAGGTTCCAGTCGAAGCGGCACAGGTAGTGGCCGGCCGCCAGCGCGGCGTCGTAGATGTTGTTGGGGTCCTCGCGGCCGTCGTTGTTGCCGTCGCGGCCGGCCCACGCCCAGGTGGACGGGATGAACTGCATGGGGCCGACGGCGTTGTCGTAGGCGCTGTTGCCGTCGTACTCGCCGTTGTCGGTGTCCTCGATGAGCGCGAAGCCGTTGCCGTCGAGCTGTGGGCCGATGATCGGGGAGGTCGTCGTGCCCTCGGTGTCGACGCGTCCGCCGCGGGCCTGGCCGGACTCCACCTTGCCGATGGCGGCGAGCAGTTGCCAGGGCAGGTTGCAGGCGGGCTTGGACGCGCGCAGCGCGGCCTCGGCCTTCTTGTAGGCGTCGAGGACGGTCGCGGGTATGCCCGCTTCGGAGATGCCCGAGGTGACCGGGCCGGAGCTCGCGGACGGCGCGGGGTTGGGGCTGTTGAGCGGCGGCAGGTCCGTGTAGTACGGCGAGTTGCCGGTCGCGCCGGGGTCACCGGTGCTCTCCTCGGGCGCCGGGGCGGCGTCGGACGAGGTCCGGCCGCCCGGACCGTCGATCGTCGCACCCGGAGCCTGGGACGCGGACAGAGCCGCCACCGCGGCCGCCGCCACGGCGGTGGTTGCCGCTCCCTTGCGCAGCCTCCTGCCGAAATGCGCCGCCATAGAGTGAATCCCTCCCCCGGTGGACGCCGGAGCGTCCGTCAACGTCTGTCCCGCTCGCCTGTGGTGACGATCGACCGCGACCATCGGCTGTCATGACCGGTGCGATGATCTGGTGCACGATCTTTCTTTCCGACGGTGCGGTCCGCCTCGCCGGTTGTACCGGACACGGCAACTCTCGCGACCCTACGGCAACATCCTTTGCCCGGACACCCGTTCATGCCCGGTATTCACCGGTTGGCCACACTCGTTCTCTGCCCGGTCACGGACGACCGCGTCCCGCATACTGGGGTCCGCCGAGCACACGGGCCGAACCGCCCGGTCAACCACCCTCCCGAGGAGCCGGGTTGCCTTTCACACTGAGCCACGCGGTGGCGGTCCTGCCCGCCGTACGCACCGACGGGACCGGCCGGGGCCCGCTGATACCCGCCGTGCTGGTGGCGGGCAGTCTCGCTCCGGACCTGACCTACTACGCGGCCAGTGTCCTGTCCGGGGCGATGCGGTTCGGGGACGTCACCCACTCGTTCCCGGGCGTTCTCACCGTCGATGTGTGCATCGCCTGGGCGCTGGTGGGTCTCTGGCTCCTGGTCCGCGAACCGCTCGTCGCGCTGCTGCCGCGGTCCCGGCAGGGGCGGACGGCCGCCCTGCTGCGCTGCGGCACGCCACGCGCACGCGTCCGCGCCTCCTTGGCGGCGCGCTGGTACGTCTCGGCCGTTCTCGGTGCGCTGACGCACGTGGTCTGGGACGAGTTCACGCACCTCGACCGGTGGGGGATGCGGGTCTTCCCCGTCCTGGGACGGGAGATCGCGGGCTCACCGCTGTACTGGTACCTGCAGTACGGCGGGTCGGCGGTGGCCGCGGTGGTGCTCGCCGTGTTCCTGGCGCGGGCACTGCGGCGGGCGACGCCCCGCCCGGGGCCGACGGGAGTGCCGGTACTGTCCGCGGCCGACCGGTGGGCGGCCGCCGCGCTGCTCGGCGGCTGCGCGCTGGCGGGGGCCGTGCAGCGGGCCTCACGCTGGTGGGCCCACTGGGGTGAGGCCGCGAAGCCCTGGGAGCTGATTCCCACGGTGTGTTTCGGGGCGGGCGCCGGGCTCGTCCTCGCGCTGCCGGTGTACGCCGTGGCGGTCAGGGCGTGGCGGCCGGCCCCGTCCCCCGGGGCCCCGGGGGACGTGGGGACGGAGCGGCCGAGCCGTACGGCCGCACGCTGAGGGTCTCGCCCGCCGCCACGAACACGGTGACGGTACGGACCGGCCGGGGCCGGGGCAGCAGGGTGAGCGCGAGCGACAGACAGCCGCGGGCGAGTTCGGCCCACAGCCGCCACGGCAACGGCTCGCCGGGGCGGGGGAGTGCGGGGCCCGCGGCACGGCCGGGGCTCCGGGGGCCGTCGGCGATGCGGCGGCCGAGGTCCGCGGTGGTACGGCGCAGCGCGTGGGTGAGGGGGAGTACGGGGGTGCGGGCGGTACTCGCGTCGGCCGCGAAGACCGGAACCGGCGACAGCGCCTCGGTGGTGGGTCCGTCGGCGGCGGCCCTCGGGGATGCCGCTCTGCGGTGAAGCATGCGTATACCCATGACCCGCATCCTGGCGCCCGGCCCACCCGACGGCTTGCCCGCACGGTCCACGCGGGTGAAGCGCCCTTCGGGAGCGGGCGGACGGGGCGGGATGCGGACTGTGGACCACGCGGGGGCGGGCGGTGACGACTGGCGCCTGCCGACAGCCCTCCCGTCGCCTTCCGCCACCGCCCGTCGCTCCCGGCCGTGCCCGGTGTCGTCAGTGTGCCGCCGACTCCCAGTCCGGGCCCGCGCCGACCGAGACGCCCAGCGGGACGCGGAGCCGGACCGCGTCGGCCATCTCCCGGCGGATCAGTTCCTCCGCGACCGGGCGCTCGCCGGGGGCGATCTCCAGGACGATTTCGTCGTGGACCTGGAGGAGGATGCGGGACGTGAGGTCCGCCTCGCGCAGCGCGCGGTCCACGTTCAGCATGGCGATCTTGACGATGTCCGCCGCCGTGCCCTGGATCGGCGCGTTCAGCGCCATGCGCTCGGCCGCCTCGCGGCGCTGGCGGTTGTCGCTGTTGAGGTCGGGCAGGTAGCGCCGGCGGCCGAAGAGGGTCGCCGTGTAGCCCGTCGCCCGCGCCTCGTCGACCACGCGGTGCAGATAGTCCCGTACGCCGCCGAACCGCTCGAAGTACGCGTCCATCAGGGCGCGGGCCTCGGCCGCCTCGATGTTCAGCTGCTGCGAGAGCCCGAAGGCCGACAGCCCGTAGGCCAGGCCGTACGACATCGCCTTGATCTTGCGGCGCATCTCCGCGTCCACGGCGGACTGCTCGACCGCGAACACCTGCGCGGCGGCCGTGGTGTGCAGGTCCTCGCCGGAGGTGAACGCCTCGATGAGGCCGGCGTCCTCGGAGAGGTGGGCCATCACCCGCAGCTCGATCTGGCTGTAGTCGGCGGTGAGGAGGGACTCGAAGCCCTCCCCGACGACGAAGCCCCGGCGGATCGCGCGTCCCTCGTCGGTACGGACCGGGATGTTCTGCAGGTTCGGGTCGGTCGACGACAGGCGGCCGGTCGCGGCGACCGTCTGGTTGAACGTGGTGTGGATCCGGCCGTCCGCGGCGACCGCCTTGATCAGGCCCTCGACGGTCACGCGCAGCTTCGCCTGCTCACGGTGGCGGAGCATGATCACCGGAAGCTCGCTGTCGGTCTGGCCGGCCAGCCAGGCCAGGGCGTCGGCGTCGGTCGTGTAACCGGTCTTGGTCTTCTTCGTCTTCGGCAGGCCGAGTTCGCCGAAGAGGACCTCCTGGAGCTGCTTGGGCGAGCCCAGGTTGAACTCGTGCCCCGCCGCCGCGTGCGCCTCCTTCACGGCCTGCTGCACGGCGCCCGCGAACATCTGCTCCATGGACTCCAGATGGGCCCGGTCCGCCGCGATGCCGTGCCGCTCCATGCGGGCCAGCAGGACGGACGTCGGCAGCTCCATGTCCCGCAGCAGGTCCGCGGCGCCCACCTCCTGCAGGCGGCCCTCGAAGGCCTCGCCCAGGTCGACGACCGCGCGGGCCTGCACCATCAGCGCCTCGGCCTCGGCGGCGTCGTCCGCGCCGAAGGCCAGCTGGCCGTCGGCCGCGGCGGCGGGCGCCAGCTCGCGGTGCAGGTACTCCAGGGACAGGGCGTCCAGGGCGAAGGAGCGACGGCCCGGCTTGACCAGGTAGGCGGCGAGCGCCGTGTCCATCCGGATGCCCTCGACGCTCCAGCCGTGCTCGGCGAAGACCCGCATCGCGCCCTTGGCGTTGTGGAACACCTTGGGCCGGTCCGCGTCCGCGAGCCAGGCGGCGAACGCCTGCTCGTCGCTCCCGTCCAGCTCGGCCGGGTCGAACCAGGCGGCCGGTCCGGCGGCCGCGGCCAGGGCGATCTCGGCGACCGAGCCGGTCCCCAGCGCCCAGGTGTCGACCGTGGCGACGCCGAGGGGACCGGGGGCGTGCTCGGCGAGCCAGCCGGCCAGCTCACCCGCGCGCAGGACGGTCCCGTCCAGCTCCACGCCGTCCGCGACGACGGGGGCGGCCTCGGCCTCCTGCGCTCCGGGATCGACGGCGAAGAGCCGCTCGCGCAGCGACGGGTTCCTGATCTCCAGGGTGTCCAGGATCATCGTGACGGCCTTGCGGTCGTAGGCGGTCCGCTCCAGGTCGGTCACGCCCTTGGCCAGCTCGACCTGCCGCTCCAGCTCGGTGAGGCGGCGGTTGAGCTTGACCGACTCCAGGTGGTCGCGCAGGTTCTGCCCGGCCTTGCCCTTGACCTCGTCCACCCGCTCGACGAGGTCCGCGAAGGAACCGAACTGGTTGATCCACTTCGCGGCCGTCTTCTCACCGACACCGGGGATGCCGGGCAGATTGTCGGACGGGTCGCCGCGCAGCGCCGCGAAGTCGGGGTACTGCGCGGGCGTCAGCCCGTACTTCTCGAACACCTTCTCGGGAGTGAACCGGGTCAGCTCGGAGACGCCCTTGGTCGGATACAGCACCGTGGTGCGCTCGGAGACCAGCTGGAAGGAGTCCCGGTCGCCGGTGACGATCAGCACGTCGAAGCCCTCGGCCTCGGCGCGGGTGGCGAGGGTGGCGATGACGTCGTCCGCCTCGAACCCGTCGACCGCGAAACGCGGGGCGTGCATCGCGTCGAGCAGCTCACCGATCAGCTCGACCTGGCCCTTGAACTCGTCCGGGGTCTTGGAGCGGTTCGCCTTGTACTCGGCGAACTCCGCCGAGCGCCAGGTCTTGCGGGAAACGTCGAAGGCCACCGCGAAGTGCGTGGGCGCCTCGTCGCGCAGCGTGTTCGCCAGCATCGACGCGAAGCCGTAGATCGCGTTCGTCGGCTGGCCCGTCGCGGTGGTGAAGTTCTCCACGGGCAGCGCGAAGAACGCGCGGTAGGCCAGCGAATGCCCGTCCATGAGCATCAGTCGCGGTCGGGCCTCGCCGGAGGTCTGGTCGGTCTTCTTCGCTGCTGTCTCTGCCACGCCCCCGATCCTGCCACGCGCCACCGACACTCGGCCCCGCCCCCGCACCGCCGGACGTCGCGCCCGCCGCCCCGCACCCGGGCCTCGCGACCGATCCCCCTCACGCACAGCCGCCCACCACCGTTCGCGGCCGTTCACAACCGTTCACGACGAATGTCCCGCCCCGCTCCCGCCCGGACCCCGCCCGGCCGCCGTCGTCGTCACCGTCCCGTGCGAGGATCGAAGGCGTACGTCACACGTGTACACGAATGAGGAGTGCGCGATGGCCAGCAAGCCGCCCAAGGGTGACCCGGTCCAGGACGCGCCGAGGGTCACCGAGCCGAAACACGCGGCCGCCGGCCTCACGGCGATCGGCCACAGTCTGCGCATGGCCCACCAGCAGATGGGCGTGAAACGCACGGCGCTCACCCTCCTCAGCGTCAACCAGAAGAACGGCTTCGACTGTCCGGGCTGCGCCTGGCCCGAGCCCGAGCACCGGCACACGGCGGAGTTCTGCGAGAACGGCGCGAAGGCCGTGGCCGAAGAGGCCACCCTGCGCCGGGTCACCCCCGAGTTCTTCGCCGAGCACCCCGTCGCCGACCTGGCCGGCCGCAGCGGCTACTGGCTGGGCCAGCAGGGCCGCCTGACCCACCCCGTGTACCTCCCGGAGGGCGGCGACCGCTACGAGCCGGTCACCTGGGAGCGCGCCTTCGACATCGTCGCCGAGGAGATCGACGCCCTCGGCTCCCCCGACGAGGCCGTCTTCTACACCTCCGGACGCACCAGCAACGAGGCCGCGTTCCTCTACCAGCTGTTCGCGCGTGAGCTCGGCACCAACAACCTGCCCGACTGCTCGAACATGTGCCACGAGTCCTCCGGTTCCGCCCTGTCCGAGACGATCGGCGTCGGCAAGGGCAGCGTCCTGCTCGAGGACCTCCACAAGGCCGACCTGATCATCGTCGCCGGACAGAACCCCGGCACCAACCACCCGCGCATGCTCTCCGCCCTGGAGAAGGCCAAGGGGAACGGCGCACGGATCATCAGCGTCAACCCGCTGCCCGAGGCAGGCCTGGAACGCTTCAAGAACCCGCAGACCCCCAGGGGCCTCGCCACCGGCGCCGCCCTGACCGACCTGTTCCTGCAGATCCGCCTCGGCGGCGACCAGGCCCTCTTCCGCATCCTCAACAAGCTGGTCCTCGAGACGCCCGGCGCCGTCGACGAGGACTTCGTCCGTGAACACACCCACGGCTACGAGGATTTCGCCGAGGCCGCCCGCGCCGCCGACTGGGACGCCACCCTCACCGCGACCGGCCTCACGCGCGAGGACATCGAGACCTGCCTGCGCATGGTCCTCGAATCCGAGCGCGTCATCGTGTGCTGGGCGATGGGCCTCACCCAGCACAAGCACTCCGTGCCCATGATCCGCGAAATCGTCAACTTCCTGCTGCTGCGCGGCAACATCGGCCGCCCCGGCGCGGGCGTCTGCCCGGTGCGCGGCCACTCCAACGTGCAGGGCGACCGCACCATGGGCATCTTCGAGCGGCCCGCCGAGGCGTTCCTGGACGCCCTGGAGAAGGAATTCGGCTTCAGCCCGCCGCGTGAACACGGCTACGACGTCGTACGGGCCATCCGCGCACTGCGCGACGGAGCTGCGAAGGTCTTCTTCGCCATGGGCGGCAACTTCGTCTCCGCCTCCCCCGACACCGGGGTCACCGAGGCCGCGATGCGCCGGGCCCGGCTGACCGTGCACGTGTCGACCAAGCTGAACCGCTCGCACGCCGTCACCGGCGCGCGCGCCCTCATCCTGCCGACCCTGGGCCGCACCGAACGCGACCTGCAGGGCGGCGGCGAGCAGTTCGTGACGGTCGAGGACTCCATGGGCATGGTGCACGCCTCCCGCGGCCGCCTCGAACCGGCGAGCGCACAGCTGCTGTCCGAGCCCGCCATCGTCTGCCGGCTGGCCCGCCGCGTCCTCGGCTCCGACAGCAAGGTGCCGTGGGAGGAGTTCGAGAAGGACTACGCGACGATCCGCGACCGCATCGCACGTGTGGTCCCCGGCTTCGAGGACTTCAACGCGCGCGTGGCCGACCCCTCGGGCTTCGCCCTCCCCCACGCCCCGCGCGACGAGCGGCGCTTCCCCACCGCCACCGGCAAGGCCAACTTCACCGCCGCCCCGGTCGAGTACCCCCACCTGCCGAAGGGGCGGCTGCTGCTGCAGACCCTGCGCTCGCACGACCAGTACAACACCACGATCTACGGCCTCGACGACCGCTACCGCGGCATCAGGAACGGCCGCCGCGTGGTGCTCGTCAACCCCGAGGACGCGCGCGAGCTGCGGCTCGCGGACGGCTCGTACGTCGACCTGGTCGGCGAGTGGAAGGACGGCGTGGAGCGCAGGGCCCCCGGATTCCGCGTCGTGCACTACCCGACGGCCCGCGGCTGCGCCGCCGCGTACTACCCGGAGACCAACGTCCTCGTGCCGCTGGACGCGACCGCCGACACCAGCAACACCCCGGCCAGCAAGTCCGTCGTGGTCCGTCTGGAACAATCCGCAACCGACTGAGCGTTTGCTCAGTGCCGTGCGGTGCCGCAGCCGTACCGCCGCAGTGATCACGACGAACGGAGCCCGGCCCCATGGGAGAGCAGCAGCACGTCACGTTCCCGCAAGAGGTCATCGACGAGTACGCCGCGCTCGGCGTGGACCTGCGGGCCCTGTTCTCCGCCGGCCACCTCGGCATCCGCATGGGCGTGCAGATCCTGGAGGCCTCGGCCGAGCGCGTCGTCGGGACGATGCCGGTGGAGGGCAACACCCAGCCCTACGGGCTGCTGCACGGCGGCGCCTCCGCCGTGCTGGCCGAGACCCTCGGGTCGGTGGGGTCGATGCTGCACGGCGGCGCCACCAGGATCGCCGTGGGTGTCGACCTCAACTGCACCCACCACCGCGGCGCGCGCTCCGGCCTGGTCACCGGGGTCGCCACCCCGGTGCACCGGGGGCGGTCCACCGCCACGTACGAGATCGTCATCAGCGACGAGGCCGGCAAGCGGGTGTGCACCGCGCGCCTGACCTGCCTGCTGCGCGACCTCGACCCGAAGGACGCGCAGCAGACCTCCGGCGCCGCGACGGGCTGACCCGACGGGCCGGCCGCGGCCAAGGGGTGGTGCGGAGCACGTGACCGCCCCCGCGCCACCCGCCCCTTGCCCGGCAACCGTGGGCGCCCTACCGTTCGGGCATGGAACGGGGAGGCGCCACCCGGCCCGCCGCGCGGGGCGCCGGCCGCCCCCTGCGCACGACGGTGCCGCTCCCGTCGCCCCCCTCCCTCTCCGGGCCCCTCCCGCCGGTCCTCACCACGGCGTTACCGGCTGTCCTCGTGGCCGTCCTCCTGACAGCCGGATGCGGCCCGTCCGCACGCACCGGCACCCCGGCACCCTCCCCGCCGGCGTCCCCGTCGCCCTCACCCCCGGCCACCGCCCCCGAGGACGTGTGCGTACGGATCGTCGCCCACTGGGCCCGCGAGGTGCTGGACGGCACCACCTACGGCGACTACCAGTCGATGGGCCTGTCCAACGGCCAGTACGACATCCTGCGCGACGCCGTGGACGCCGCCCGCCCCGTCCGTGAGCGCCGAGGCGCCGCGGCCGCCCACGACGTGATCGCCCGTCACGTCCGCAAGGCCTGCGCCGAGCGGTACCGCACCGGCGGACCGGACGAAGGCGCCTGGCGATGAACGCGGTCGGCCCCGTCGAACCCGGCGACGGGACCCGCCCCCTGGCCACCCCGCCGTTCCCCCGCGCCCCCCGCGGCCCTCTCGGTTCCCGCCACGAGCGCCTCGCCCGGCTGTACGGGCGTCACCGCCGGACCGTACTCACCGCCCTCACCGCGGCGACCGTCCTCACGGCCGGTGTCCTCCTGCACGCCACCCGCCCCCGGCAACCCCCGCCACCCGCACCGCCGCTCCCGTCCCAGGTGACCCTCATCACCTACCTGGAACCGCAGGCCAAAGACCCGGAAACAGACAAACGGAATTTCACCTTCACCGTGGAACTCACCGTGGAATCAGGCCCTCCGGTCACCGTCACCCGCATTTCCCAGCCGTACGCGGGCCTTTCCACGACCTCCAGCCCGCGCACCCCTTTCCGGACAAAAGCAGGATCCCCCCACAAGATCGCCGTCACCCTGCGCGCCACGGAATGCGAAGGATTGCCGGAGAACGCCGGACTCCCTTTCCTGGATGTAACTCTGCGTAACACACACGCAATGCAGGCACACAGCTTCATCCTCGGACAGCGCTACACGCAGGACCTCTCCCTGGCCCTGCAGGTCGCCTGCGGCAACGATTCCCGGTAATCACCAAAACCCCCTCATACACCTGAACACACCCCGCCCGGTCCTGCGGTTTCTCACCATCCGGACAGGTCAAAACGGCTTGAATTCCATCGTTCCCCCCACTCGGTACCGCTCTGCAATACGCCGTGTCATAACAAGAGAGTCACAGCATTGGCCAGACCCTCCTCCCCGTTACCCCCACCCGCTTAGAGTCACGGCCAGTCACCGCGCCTCCCGATTCTCACTTCGGCCCAGCGCTCGACTCGGCCGTTTCCACCGGGAAACAGCCGTCAGGGGAAAGGACTGGATCGTGCGTCAACGTTCACTCATCGCCGTCACCGCTGCTTTGGCGGCAGGAGCACTCACCCTCACCGCCTGCGGTTCGCGCGACGAGAACGGCGGCGGCAGCTCGGACTCCGGCAACGGTGGCACCACCGTCGTCATCGGCGTCGACGCGCCACTGACCGGCGACCTGTCCGCGCTGGGCCTCGGCATCAAGAACTCCGTGGACCTCGCCGCCAAGACCGCCAACAAGGAAAAGACCGTCGAAGGCGTCACCTTCGAGGTCGAAGCCCTCGACGACCAGGGCCAGCCCTCCGTAGGCCAGCAGAACGCCACCAAGCTCGTCGCCAACGACGACGTCCTCGGCGTCGTCGGACCGCTGAACTCCTCCGTCGGCGAATCCATGCAGAAGGTCTTCGACGCCGCCCAGCTGGTCGAGGTCTCCCCCGCCAACACCAACCCCGCACTCACCCAGGGCGTCGACTGGCAGACCAAGCAGGTCCGCCCCTACAAGTCGTACTTCCGCACCGCGACCACCGACGCCGTCCAGGGCCCCTTCGCCGCCGAGTACCTCTACAACGACTCCAAGAAGCGCAAGGTCTTCGTCATCGACGACAAGAAGACCTACGGCGCCGGCCTCGCCGGCACCTTCACCGAAGCCTTCAAGAAGCTCGGCGGCGAAGTCGTCGGCACCGAACACATCAACCCCGACACCAAGGACTTCAACGCCGTCGCCGCCAAGGTCAAGCAGTCCGGCGCCGACGTCGTCTACTACGGCGGCGAATACCCGCAGGCCGGCCCGCTCAGCAAGCAGATCAAGGCCGCCGGAGCCAAGATCCCCCTCGTCGGCGGCGACGGCATCTACAGCGCCGACTTCATCAAGCTCGCCGGCACCACCGGCACCGGCGACCTCGCCACCTCCGTCGGCGCCCCCGTCGAAGACCTCCCCTCCGCCAAGGAATTCGTCGCCAACTACGACGCCGAGGGCTACAAGGAGGACTACGAGGCCTACGGCGGCTACAGCTACGACTCCGCCTGGGCCATCATCGAAGCCGTCAAGAAGGTCGTCGAGGACAACGACGGCAAACTCCCCGACGACGCCCGCGCCAAGGTCACCGCCGCCATGCAGAACGTCTCCTTCGACGGAGTCACCGGCAAGGTCTCCTTCGACGAATTCGGCGACGCCACCAACAAGCAGCTCACCGTCTACGCCGTCGAGAACGGCGACTGGAAGGCCGTCGACTCCGGCACCTACACCGGCTGACCCACCCCGCACCACACGAGCCGCGCGGGGCGCCGCACCACAGGCGCCCCGCGCTCACTCACATCCGGCCCCATTCGTCTGACTTTCCGAACGTCTCGGAGGACATGCGGTGAACGAACTGCCGCAGCAGCTGGTCAACGGCCTGCTACTGGGATCCATGTACGGGCTGGTCGCCATCGGCTACACAATGGTCTACGGCATCATCCAGCTCATCAACTTCGCCCACGGCGAGATCTTCATGACCGGCGCCTTCGGCGCACTCACGGTCTACCTCTACATCCTGCCCGACGGCACCTCCATGCTCATCGCCCTCCCCCTCATGCTCCTCGGGGCGATGCTCATCTCCACCACCGTCGCCGTCGGCGCGGAACGATTCGCCTACCGCCCCCTCCGCGGCTCACCCCGCCTCGCCCCCCTCATCACCGCCATCGGCCTCTCCCTCGCCCTCCAACAAGCCGTATGGGCCTGGTACCCCGAAGCCAAATCGGCCCGCACCTTCCCCCAGATCGACGGCGGCCCCTTCCACATCGGCAGCGTCACCCTCCAGACCGGCGACATCTTCCTCTTCATCGCCGCCCCCATCAGCATGGGCATCCTCGCCTACTTCGTCATGCGCACCCGCACCGGACGCGGCATGCAGGCCACCGCACAGGACCCCGACACCGCCAAACTCATGGGCGTCAACACCGACCGCATCATCGTGGTCGCCTTCGCCCTCGGCGCCATCTTCGCCGCCGTCGGATCCGTCGCCTACGGCCTCAAGTACGGCCAGATCGAATTCAAGATGGGCTTCATCCTCGGCCTCAAAGCCTTCACCGCAGCAGTCCTCGGCGGCATCGGCAACATCTACGGCGCCATGATCGGCGGCCTCGTCCTCGGCCTCGCCGAAACCCTCGCCACCGCCTACATCGCCGACGTACCCGGCCTCGACCAGTTCGGCAGCCAGTCCTGGGCCGACGTCTGGGCCTTCATCCTCCTCATCCTCGTACTGCTGCTCAGGCCCCAAGGCCTGCTCGGCGAACGCGTTGCGGACAGGGCGTGACACCCATGACCACACAGACCAGCACCACGAAAAACCCCGCCCCCTCCGCGGCGAACACCCCCACCGGCCTCATCGGCATCCCCCCGCACACCGGCCGCGCCCTCACCACCGGCGGCGCCGCCCTCACCATCGTCTCCACCTTCCTCGCCTGGACCTGGACCTCCGAATTCCCCGGCGACCTCACCTACTACGGCTACCCCGGCGGACTCCAAGTCCTCGTCCTCATCGCCGGCACCCTCACCACCCTCCTCGCCCTCTCCTCCTACGGCACCCGAGGACTACGCTGGCTCACCCCCGCCGGCGCCGACGCCGCCATCAAACTCGCCGCACTCGCCGCCTTCACCACCACCTGGTACACGATCCTCGCCATCAGCTTCCAGCTCGGCGGCCTCGTCAACCTCGAACCCGGCGGCTACCTCGCAGCCGCCGCCACCCTCCTCACCCTCCTCGGCGCACTCGCCCTCCCCTTCGAACGCCCCGAACCCGACCCCATCGACCCCGACGAAAACGGCTGGGCACACTTCAAACACAACGCCGGCCACACCTGGCAGACCATCAAGGCAGCCTTCACCACCGGCACCCCACGCCCCGTACCCCCCCTGCCCTCCTACGCCGAAATCCTCATCATCGTCGGCGTCCTCGCCCTCGCCCTCACCGTCTTCACCTACGGCATCGGCACCGAATACGACGAACTCTTCGTCGGCTTCCTCATCACCGCCGGCTTCGGCTTCGCCGCACTCAACAAGTCCGGACTCATCACCCAGGCCTCCTACATCACCGCCCGGCACCAGAACATCACCGTCTGCGGCGCATTCATCGCCGCAGCCTGCTTCCCCTTCACCCAGACCGACGACCAGTACGCCACCCTCGGCGTCTACATCCTCATCTTCGCCACCGTCGCCCTCGGCCTGAACATCGTCGTCGGCCTCGCAGGCCTCCTCGACCTCGGCTACGTCGCCTTCCTCGGCGTCGGCGCCTACGCCGCCTCACTCGTCTCCGGCTCCCCCAGCTCCCCCTTCGGCGTCCACTTCCCCTTCTGGGCAGCCGTACTCGTCGGAGCCATCGCCTCCCTCATCTTCGGCGTCCTCATCGGCGCCCCCACCCTCCGCCTCCGCGGCGACTACCTCGCCATCGTCACCCTCGGCTTCGGCGAAATCTTCCGCATCACCGTCAACAACCTCGACGGCACCTCAGGACCCGACCTCACCAACGGCTCCAACGGCATCTCCTCCATCCCCGACCTCACCATCCTCGGCTTCGACCTCGGCATCCCCCACGACATCGCCGGCTTCACCATCGGCCGATTCGCCAACTACTTCTTCCTGATGCTCGCCATCACCGCCGTCGTCGTCCTCGTCTTCCGACGCAGCAGCGACTCCCGCATCGGCCGCGCCTGGGTCGCCATCCGCGAAGACGAAACCGCCGCCCTCGCCATGGGCATCAACGGCTTCCGCGTCAAACTCATCGCCTTCGCCCTCGGCGCCACCCTCGCCGGCCTCGCCGGCACCGTCCAAGCACACGTCACCTACACCGTCACACCCGAGCAGTACCTCTTCGCCGGCACCACCCCACCCAACTCCGCCTTCCTCCTCGCCGCAGTCGTCCTCGGCGGCATGGGCACCATCGCCGGACCCCTCATCGGCGCCTCACTCCTCTTCCTCATCCCCAACAAACTCCAATTCCTCGGCGACTACCAGCTCTTCGCCTTCGGACTCGCACTCGTACTCATCATGCGCTTCCGCCCCGAAGGACTCATCCCCAACCGCCGCCGCAAACTGGAATTCCACACAGAGGACGACGCGCCCGCAGTCCTGAGCAAGACAGGGGCCTGACACATGACCACCCACACCACCACCAAGGACACCACCCCAGGCACCCCCGCCCCCGGCGAAACCGTCCTCGACGCCCGCGGCGTCACCATGCGCTTCGGCGGCCTCACCGCCGTCCGCGACGTCGACCTCACCGTCAACAGCGGCGAAATCGTCGGCCTCATCGGACCCAACGGAGCCGGCAAAACCACCTTCTTCAACTGCCTCACCGGCCTCTACATCCCCACCGAAGGCGAAGTCCGCTACAAAGGCAACATACTGCCGCCCAAATCCTTCAAAGTCACCGCCGCCGGCATCGCCCGCACCTTCCAGAACATCCGCCTCTTCAGCAACATGACCGTCCTGGAAAACGTCCTCGTCGGCCGCCACACCCGCACCAAAGAAGGACTCTGGTCCGCCCTCCTCCGCGGCCCCGGCTTCCACAAAGCAGAAGCCGCGTCCCGCGCACGCGCCATGGAACTCCTCGAGTTCATCGGCCTCGCCGACAAAGCCGAACACCTTTCCCGCAACCTCTCCTACGGCGAACAACGCAAACTCGAGATCGCCCGCGCCCTCGCCAGCGAACCCGGCCTCCTGCTCCTCGACGAACCCACCGCCGGCATGAACCCCCAGGAAACCCGCGCCGCCGAAGAACTCATCTTCGCCATCCGGGACATGGGCATCGCCATCCTCGTCATCGAACACGACATGCGGTTCATCATGAACCTCTGCGACCGCGTAGCCGTCCTCGTCCAAGGACAAAAACTCATCGAAGGCGACGCAACCACCGTCCAGAACGACGAACGCGTCATCGCCGCCTACCTCGGCGAACCCCTCGACAACGACCCCGGCGCCGAAGAAGCAGCCGAAGTGGAAGCCGCCGAAGCCGCAGCAGCCAAAGCCGCCACCACCGCCGAAACCCCCCACAAGGACACGGCACCCGGCACGGACGCAGCACCCGGCAAGGAGAACGACCGATGACCGCACTCCTCGAAGTCGAAGACCTCAAAGTCGCCTACGGCAAAATCGAAGCCGTCAAAGGCATCTCCTTCAAGGTCGAAGCCGGCGAAGTCGTCACCCTCATCGGAACCAACGGCGCAGGCAAAACCACCACACTCCGCACCCTCTCCGGCCTCCTCAAGCCCGTCGGCGGCCACATCAAATTCAACGGCAGATCCCTCAAAAAAATCCCCGCCCACCAAATCGTCGCCCACGGCCTCGCCCACTCCCCCGAAGGCCGCCACATCTTCCCCCGCATGACCATCGAGGACAACCTCCGCCTCGGAGCCTTCCTCCGCAACGACAAAACAGGCATCGAAAAGGACATCCAGCGCGCCTACGACCTCTTCCCCATCCTCGGAGAACGCCGCAAACAAGCCGCCGGAACCCTCTCCGGCGGAGAACAACAAATGCTCGCCATGGGCAGAGCACTCATGTCCCGACCCAAACTCCTCATGCTCGACGAACCCTCCATGGGCCTCTCACCGATCATGATGCAGAAAATCATGACCACCATCACCGAACTAAAATCCCAAGGCACCACCATCCTCCTCGTCGAACAGAACGCCCAAGCCGCCCTCTCCCTCGCCGACCACGCCCACGTCATGGAAATCGGCAAAATCGTCCTCTCCGGAACCGGACAGGACCTCCTCCACGACCAATCCGTCCGCAACGCCTACCTCGGCGTCGACTGACCCACCCCACACGACACAGCACCGAGGCCCGCGCCCCCCCAGGAGGGACGCGGGCCTCGGCAACACCACCGACACCTACTCCTTCGACGCCTTCTTCTCCGCCGCGTCATCAATAACCGCCTGCGCCACCTGCTGCATCGACATCCGCCGATCCATCGACGTCTTCTGAATCCACCGGAACGCCGCCGGCTCCGACAACCCGTACACCGTCTGCAACACCGACTTCGCCCGGTCCACCAGCTTCCGCGTCTCCAACCGCAGACTCAGATCCGCGACCTCACGCTCCAGCTCCCGCAACTCCGTGAACCGCGACACCGCCATCTCGATCGCCGGCACCACATCACTCTTCGAGAACGGCTTCACCAGATACGCCATCGCTCCCGCGTCCCGCGCCCGCTCCACCAGATCACGCTGCGAGAACGCCGTCAGCATCAACACCGGCGCGATACTCTCCTCAGCGATCTTCTCCGCCGCCGAGATACCGTCCAGCTTCGGCATCTTCACATCGAGAATCACCAGGTCAGGACGGTGCTCACGGGCCAGCTCCACCGCCCGCTCACCATCACCGGCCTCACCGACGACGGTGTACCCCTCCTCCTCCAGCATCTCTTTGAGATCGAGCCGGATCAGCGCCTCGTCCTCGGCGATGACGACGCGCGTCGTCATCGGAGGCACGTGCGACTTGTCGTCGTCGGACGCGTCTACTGGCTGGGGCGACTCGGGGACGCTCACGTGGGCTCCTTGGTGCGGGGCAGACGTACTGCTTCCAGCAGGGTACCCAGCAGCGGGGAGAGTCCGTGAACCGGTACACTTTTGCCCGGTCCCTATGACCCGCCCGGTTGGAGGAACTGGTCAGACTCGCGGCACTCAAAATGCCGTGCCCTTTGGGCATGTGGGTTCGAATCCCACACCGGGCACTCCCAGAAGTGGAGGATCACGTTCGCGTGGTTCTCCACTTTTTGCTGCACCTAGCTGCGGGCAGTCACACACGGTGGCCACATGGATCAGCACGGCCCTTCGATCCGCGCACAGGCTGTCACCATGATGCGCCAAGGCGTTCCGAACCGTGTCGTCGCGGAGCGGCTCAGCATTCCCGGGGGAACTGTTGGCTGGTGGCGCAGCGAGGACCGCAAAGCGCGGGGCGAGCTGTATCAGCCACCGAATGACTGCCCCAGGTGCACCGGCCGCACGCTCGACGAAGAAGCGTACGCATACCTGCTGGGGCTGTACCTCGGCGACGGGCACATCATCTCGAAGCGCAAGCAACATCATCTGTCGATCTACTGCAACGCCACCCAGGGCGGCCTGATCGCCGCTGCGGCGGATGCCCAGCGCAGGGTGATGCCGTCGACCAGTGTGGCGCTGCGGCCCAAGCCCGGCTGTGTCGAGGTGCAGTCCTTCACCAGGCACTGGGTCTGCATGTTCCCCCAGCACGGTCCTGGCAAGAAGCACGATCGGTCGATCACCCTCGCCCCATGGCAACGGGTCATTGTCGACATTCACCCCTGGAAGTTCGTTCGGGGTCTAATCCACTCCGATGGATGTCGAATCACCAACTGGACCACCAAAGTGGTCCGCGGCGAACACAAACGCTACGAATACCCGCGGTACTTCTTCGCCAACAAGTCCGACGACATCCGGACCCTCTACACCGACACCCTCGACCGCCTCGGCGTCGAGTGGACGCACTGCACGCGTGACGGTGTGCCGTTCAACATATCCGTCGCCAAGAAGGCGTCCGTCGCCCTGATGGATCTTCACGTGGGTCCCAAGTACTGAACCGGGGCCCCGCTCGGGTCACTTGGGGCTGTCGTCCTCGCCGATGCGGTGGACGCGGACGAGGTTGGTCGTGCCGGAGACGCCGGGCGGGGAGCCGGCGGTGATGACGACGATGTCGCCCTTCTTGCAGCGGCCGTAGGTCAGGAGGAGTTCGTCGACCTGGTCGACCATGGCGTCGGTGGAGTCGACGTGGGGGCCGAGGAAGGTTTCGACGCCCCAGGTGAGGCTGAGCTGGGAGCGGGTGGCGGGGTCGGGGGTGAAGGCGAGGAGGGGGATGGGTGAGCGGTAGCGGGAGAGGCGGCGGACGGTGTCGCCCGACTGGGTGAAGGCGATGAGGTGGGTGGCGTTGAGGAAGTCGCCCATTTCGGCGGCGGCTCGGGCGACGGCGCCGCCCTGGGTGCGGGGTTTGTCGGTCTCGGTGAGGGGTGGGAGGCCCTTGGCGAGGATGTCCTCTTCGGCCGCTTCGACGATGCGGGCCATGGTGCGGACGGCGCTGATGGCGTGTTTGCCGACGCTGGTTTCGCCGGAGAGCATGACGGCGTCGGTGCCGTCGATGACGGCGTTGGCGACGTCGGAGGCTTCGGCGCGGGTGGGGCGGGCGTTGTCGATCATCGAGTCGAGCATTTGGGTGGCGACGATGACCGGTTTGGCGTTGCGTTTGGCGAGTTTGATGGCGCGCTTTTGAACGATGGGGACTTGTTCGAGTGGCATTTCGACGCCGAGGTCTCCGCGGGCGACCATGATGCCGTCGAAGGCGGCGACGATGTCGTCGATGTTCTGGACGGCTTGGGGTTTTTCGATTTTGGCGATGACGGGGAGGCGGCGGCCTTCTTCTTCCATGATGCGGTGGACGTCTTTGATGTCGTGTCCGCTGCGTACGAAGGAGAGGGCGATGGTGTCGAAGCCGGTGCGCAGGGCCCAGCGGAGGTCGTCCTCGTCCTTTTTGGAGAGGGCGGGGACGGAGACGGCGACGCCGGGGAGGTTGAGGCCTTTGTGGTCGGAGACCATGCCGCCTTCGATGACGGTGGTGTGGACGCGGGGGCCGTCGACGGCGTCCACGTGGAGGGTGACTCTGCCGTCGTCGATGAGGATGCGTTCGCCGGTGGTGACGTCGTCGGCGAGGCCTGCGTGGGTGGTGCCGCAGGTGTGGCGGTCGCCTTGGGTTCCGTCTTCGACGGTGATGGTGAAGGTGTCTCCGCGTTCGAGGAGTACGGGGCCTTCGGTGAAGTGGCCGAGTCTGATTTTCGGGCCTTGGAGGTCGGCGAGGAGGCCGACGCTGCGGCCGGTTTCGTCGGCGGCTTTTCGGACCCGGTGGTAGCGCTCCTCGTGTTCGGCGTGGGTGCCGTGGCTGAGGTTGAATCGGGCGACGTCCATTCCGGCGTCGACCAGGTCTTTGATCTGGTCGTACGTGTGGGTGGCGGGCCCCAGTGTGCAGACGATTTTTGCTCGGCGCATGGTTCGACCCTAGGGGCTTACCGACGGGTAGCGATTAGGTCACACGTGACCATTCGACGGACTGGGTATGAATGGTTATTGACAGGTGTTGAATTGCGCGACCGGGTGCTCCGGTGAGCACACCGGATCGCGGGCCGGGTGCCGCGTGGCGCGGCACCCCCGGTCGTGCGGTGTGTCTGCCGGTTCATGCCTGTGTCTGCTGTATGCGCAGTGCGCGGGCCAGGTCGTCGAGCTGGTCGACGAGTTTGCGGTGGAGGGCGGGGGTCGGGTCGGCCTTGCGGAGGCATTTCTGGCCGAGGCGGAGGGTTTCGGGGTCGATGGCGTGGGCGGGGAAGGCCCAGTGGCCGGCGGCTTCGGCGATGGCGGGGCCGCGGCGGGCGGCGAGGGCGACGGCGTCCTTGTAGTAGCGGGCGACGTAGGGGCGGGTGAGGTCGGCCTGTTCGGGTTGCCAGAAGCCTTGGGCGGTGGCGGTGAACAGGTAGGTGGACAGGTTGTCGGTGTGGAACATGGCGTCCCAGGCGCGGTTTTTGGCGTCTTCGTGGGGCAGGGCGGCGCGGCAGCGGGCGGCGCCTTCCTGGCCGGCGGCGCTGGGGTCGTTGGCGAGTTCTGCGGTGATGGCGGCTTCGTCGGTGGCGTCGAGGACGGCGAGTCGGGTGAGGATGCGCCAGCGCAGTTCGGGGTCGAGTTCGGGGCCGCCGGGGACGGTGCCCTCGGTGAGCCAGGCGGCGATGGTGTGGGGGTGGGCGGCGGTGTCGATGCGGTGGCGTACGGCGATGAGGCGCAGGCCGGGGTTGTCGCCGTCCTCGGTGCGGCGGATGAGGTCGCGGCACAGGTCGGTGAGGGTGGCGAGGGCGGCGGGCCGCCCGCCGGGGGTGAGGTAGTGGTCGGTGACGTGGGTGGCGGCGAAGGCGAGGACGCCCTGGACGAGGGCGAGGTCGGTTTCGTGGGGGAGGTGGGTGCGGGCGATGTCGAGGTAGTCGGTGGGGGGGAGTTCGCCGTCGCGGACGGCGTCGCGCAGGGCGTTCCAGACGACGGCGCGGGTGAGGGGGTCGGGAAGTCCGGAGAGGCGGGTGCGCAGGGTGTGGGTGGACTCGTGGTCGAAGCGGATTTTGGCGTAGGTGAGGTCGCCGTCGTTGAGGACGAGGAGGGCGGGGCGGGGGCCGGCGGCGCTGATGTCGATGCCGTCGGTGGTGGGGAGGTCGACGTCGAGGTGTTTGCGGAGGGTGAGGCCGTGGGCGTCGTGGAGGTCGTGGTCGTAGAGGCCGAGGGTGATGCGGTGGGGGCGGATGCCGGCGTCCGGCTTGGGGGTGGTGAGGGGTTCGCGGCCGTCGCGGTCCTTGGCCGGGGCGGGTTCGGAGGGTTGGGAGGGGCTGGGTTCGTGCTGGATGGTGAGGTGCCAGTGGCCGTGTTCGGTGTGGAGGTGGGGGGTGAGGGTGTCGACTCCGGTGGTGGTGAGCCAGGCGGTGGCCCATGCCTGGACGTCGCGGTCGGTGGCGGAGGCGAGGGAGTCGATGAAGTCGGTGAGGGTGGCGTTGGCGAATTTGTGCCGGTCGATGTGGGTGTTGATGCCGGCGAGGAAGGCGTCCTGGCCGAGCCAGGCGACGAGTTGGCGTAGGGCGGAGGCGCCCTTGGCGTAGGAGATGCCGTCGAAGTTGAGGAGGGCGGAGGCGGTGTCCTGGACGTCTTCGGGGGCGACGGGGTGGGTGGAGGGGCGCTGGTCGGCGTCGTAGCCCCAGGGTTTGCGGGTGACTCCGAAGTCGGTCCAGGTGTCGGTGCCCCATTTTCTGGGGGGGATCCCTCCAGACCTCCCGAGGGTGGCTTCGGCGGTGATCTGGTAGCCCATGTATTCGGCGAAGGACTCGTTGAGCCAGATGTCGTCCCACCAGGTGAGGGTGACGAGGTCGCCGAACCACATGTGGGCCATTTCGTGGGCGATGACCATGGCGCGGGTCTGCCGTTGGGTGTCGGTGACGGCGGACCGGAAGACGAATTCGTCGCGGAAGGTGACGAGGCCGGGGTTTTCCATGGCGCCGGCGTTGAATTCGGGGACGAATGCCTGGTCGTAGGAGTCGAAGGGGTAGGGCTCGGCGAATTTCTCGTGGTAGCGGTCGAAGCAGGCGCGGGTGACGTCGAGGAGTTCGTCGGCGTCGGCGTCGAGGTGGGGGGCGAGGGAGCGGCGGCAGTGGAGGCCGAAGGGGAGGCCGTGGTGTTCGGTGCGTACGGAGTGCCAGGGTCCGGCGGCGACGGCGACGAGGTAGGTGGAGATGAGGGGGGTGGTTGCCGCTTTCCAGCGGCCGTCGCCGAGGTGTTCGGTGATGCCGTTGGCGAGGACGGTCCAGGTGTGGGGGGCGGTGACGGTGAGGTCGAAGACGGCCTTGAGGTCGGGCTGGTCGAAGGCCGGGAAGACGCGTTGGACGTCGTCGAGGAAGAGCTGGGTGTAGGTGTAGGTCTCGCCGTCGGCGGGGTCGGTGAAGCGGTGCATGCCTTCGCCGGTGCGGGAGTAGTGCATGGCGGCGTCGATGTGGAGTTCGTGTTCGCCGGGGGCGAGGTCCTTGAGCGGCAGGCGGTTGCCGTCGAGGGTCTCGGGGTCGAGGGGGTGTCCGTCGAGGGTGACGGAGCGCAGCTCGGCGGGCTTGACTTCGACGAAGGTGTCCGTGTTGTCCTGGTCCGGGAGGACGGTGAAGTGGATCACGGTGCGGGAGTCGAAGGTGTCGTCACCGGTGGTGAGATCGAGTTCGATCGCGTAGCGGTGGACGTGGAGGAGCTGTGCTCGGCTCTGCGCTTCGTCGCGCGTCAGTACGGACATGCGGGCCATGCTGCCTGATGGCGGTGGTGTGGCACAGAGGCGGATCGGTACACGGCTTATGTCCGGCCCTGGGCCGGGGTTCCGGATGTGCGCCCGCGTGCGGGGGTTTTGGGGTGTGCGGGGCGTGCGGAGGGTGCGGCATGTGAGTGCCGTCACGTGGGGGGCGGGGCCTGCCGGGCCGCGTGGGGGGGTGCGCACGCGAGGGGTGCGGCGGGGTCCGGCCCGGCAGGTCGTGGTGTTCGTGATCACGCCCCGGTGTGGGGGGCGGGGGGTCAGTGGGTGGTGGGTGCGGGGGCGCCGGTGGGGCTGCCGTCGGCGATGCGTTCGTGGTGACGGATCACTTCGGCGATGATGAAGTTCAGGAACTTCTCGGCGAAGGCCGGGTCGAGTTTCGCGTTCTCGGCGAGGGTGCGCAGCCGGGTGATCTGGCGGGCTTCGCGGGCCGGGTCGGCGGGGGGCAGCCGGTGTTCGGCTTTGAGGCGGCCGACTTGCTGGGTGCATTTGAAGCGTTCGGCGAGCATGTGGACGACGGCGGCGTCGATGTTGTCGATGCTGTCGCGCAACGCGGCGAGTTCCTCGCGGACTGCGGGGTCGACGTCACCGGTACCGGTGCTGCTGGTGGTCATGGGGAGTCAGCCTACGGGGCGGTGGCGGGGTGCCGGGTGTCCGCGGTCGGGGTCGGTTTTCGGGGTGGGCTCGTACAGTGGAAGGGGTTTTTGGGCGTCTTGGGGGTGAGGCGTGGTGGGCGACGGGGTGGTGGAGCGGGGCTTTCCGCATCTGGAGACGGTGCGGTCGGCGGTGACCGCGGTGTACCGGCGTTTGTCGTGCGACACGGTGCGGACGTTCTCGGTGAGTGTGGCGCCTGTCGATGTGGCGTTCCGCGACACGGAGGATCTGCATCTGGGGGGGCAGCGGGTGGCGCGGGAGATGGTGCGGCACTACCGGTGTGCCTGGTGCCCGGGGCCGCGGCCGCCGCCCTGTGGCTGCACGATCCCGCGCGTCCGCGCGTCCGCCAGCCACTTGGGGAATTCGTCCAGCAGCCGGTCGTACAGTTCGGCGTCGGGCACCTTGCGGGGGGCGGTGCCCGCGTGGAAGAACCCGGCGTTGTCGACGACCCGTTTGTCCGGCACGGCCAGGTCGTCCAGTGTGCGCAGGTAGTCGAACTGCCGGCTGTCCGGGTCGCCGAAGCCGATGAACTGCCAGAACAGCGGTAGTTTCGCCGCCTTGCACAGGTACCGTTGCGCGGCGAGCCGGTTGACGGGGCCGCCGTCGGTCTGGAAGACGACGAGGGCCGGTTCGGTCGGTCCGCTGTCGAGGTAGTGGTCGATGACGGCGTCCATGGCCAGGTGGTAGCTGGTCCTTCCCATGTGGCCGAGGCCGGCCGCGATCCGTTCGACGCGCCCGTCGTGGTCGGCGAGGGCGATGTCGGTGACGGCGTCGACGTCCGTGGAGAAGAACACCACCGGCACGATGCCGTCGTCGTCGAGGTGGGCGGACAGGCCCAGTACCCGGTCGGCGAGCGCCTGGACGCTGCCGTCCTTGTAGTACGGCCTCATCGATCCGGAGTAGTCGAGCACGAGGTAGACCGCGGCGCGCAGGCCGTCCAGTCCGTGTCCGGACACGGCGTGCCCTGCGGTCTTGTACAGGCTGACCAGCTTGGGCGCGGTTTCCTCGATCCTGGTCAGGCTGATCGCGGCCATGCGCGCTCCTCTCCCGGTCACCGGAACCGGCCCCGAGGGTACGGCATCCCGACCCCGCCTCCGTGCCGCTCCCCCCTTGTTCGCTATTTTGTTCGCCGCCGTCCCCACCGGCTCGTCCGTCCCGTTCTTCGCTAGGAGCCGGCTCGTGGATTCCGAGTCCACCGTCACCACCTGTTACCGCCATGCCAAGGTGGAGTGCCGTGTCCGCTGCGTGCGCTGCGACCGGTACATCTGCCCGGACTGCATGCGCGAGGCGGCCGTCGGCCACCAGTGTCCGGACTGTGTGAAGGAGGGCATGCGGTCGGTACGGCAGGCCCGTACCGTGGTCGGTGGCCGTGTTTCGGCGGTGCCGGTGGTGACGTACGTACTGATCGCCGTCAGCGTGCTGGTGTATCTGGCGGAGCTGGCGCGGCCGGAGGTCGTGGACCGGTTCGCGATGCTGGGTGCGGGGCTGGTCGGGCCGGACGGCGGTCACTATCTGTGGGTCGAGGGGCCGCTGTTCGGGGACTTCCGTCCGGAGGGCCTGGTGAACGGGGAGTGGTACCGGCTGCTGACGGGTGCTTTCCTGCATCTGCCGCCCACCGAGGGCACGTTCGGCATCCTGCACATCGTCATGAACATGGTGGCGTTGTGGAACCTGGGCCGGGCCGTCGAGCCGATGCTCGGCCGGGGCCACTATCTCGCCCTGTATCTGCTGTCGGCGCTGGGCGGTTCGGTGCTGGTGCTGCTGCTGGCTCCGCAGGACTCCGTGGTGGGCGCGTCCGGGGCGATCTTCGGGCTGGGTGCCGGGTACTACGTGCTGGCCCGTCGGATCGGTGCCGACATGCGGGCGGTCAACCGGTTCATGGGCGGACTGCTGCTGTGGCTGGTGATCTCCGCGGTGGTCACGTCCTGGGAGGGGCATCTCGGCGGGCTGCTGGCGGGCGGTGCGGTGGCGGCGGTCTTCGCGTACGTGCCCAGGGGCGGGCGCCGTATGGTGCTGCAGGCGGGAGCCTGTCTGGTGCTGCTCGGGCTGCTCGTCGTCCTGGCGGTGGTCAAGGTGGCGGAACTGAAGGGTGGAGGTGTTCCCCGGTGAAACGTTCAGCCCTGCTGGTCGCGGCCGTGCCCGTGGTGGCGACGGCCGTGTACCTGCTGGTGCCCGGGGGCTCCGACGGCGCGGCCGTGGGCCGGGGCCCGGCCATGTCCGCCTCGCCGCGTGCGGGCGAGGCGGCCAAGGAGCGCGCCGAGTCGGAGTCGGCCAAGGACGACAGGCTGGTGGCGAGCCGGCCGCCGGGGCTGGCCGACCCGGCGAAGAAGGAACTCGCCCAGCAGATCCTGGCGAGCGCCGAGAACGCGACGCTGCGCTGGCGCGAGACCTACGGTGTCATCGGGGACGCCGGTGACGGGGACGGCTACACGGCCGGCATCGTCGGTTTCTGCAGCGGCACCCACGACCTGCTCGCCCTCGTCGAGCGCTACACCGAGGACCACCCGGACAACGGTCTGGCGGGGTATCTGCCGGCACTGCGCGAGGTGGACGGCACGGACTCGCACGAGGGTCTGGACCCGGGCTTCACGGACGCCTGGCGGGCGGAGGCGGGCGTGCCGGCGTTCCGGGCGGCTCAGGAGGCCGAGCGCGACCGGGTCTACTTCGACCCGGCGGTGCGGATGGCGAAGCTCGACGGACTCGGCACGCTCGGCCAGTTCGTGTACTACGACGCGATGGTCACGCACGGCCCCGACACCGGCCCCGAGGGTTTCTACGGCATCCGGGAGCAGGCTTTGCGCGAGGCGAAGGCGCCGGACGGGGGCGGCGGTGAGAAGGCGTATCTGGAGGCGTTCCTCGAGGTGCGCCGCACCGCCGTGCTGGCGCGGGACGCGGGCGCCGACACGTCGCGGATCGACACCGCACAGCGCCGGTTCCTGCGGGAGGGGAACCTGGAGCTGTCCGCGCCGCTGACGTGGCAGGTGTACGGGGAGACCTTCCGGGTTCCCTGAGCGTGTGAGCGCATGCGGCAGCGCCTGCCCGGTTCGTCCGGTCGGGGACTGGCGGGCAGGCGCCACCTGTTGTTCCGTACGCCGTTGTACGGGACCTCTGCGGGGGACCGTCAGGTCCCGTGGTGCGCGGTCCGGGCCGGTGCGGTCCGGAGCGCGTGGTGGGGTGCGGGGCGGCCGGTCACACCATCAGGGAGCGGTCGGTCGGGCGGATCGGTGCGTGCAGTTCGCTCGTCCCGGTGAGGTGGCGGTCGCAGCCGCGCGCGGCGGAGCGGCCTTCGGCGATCGCCCAGACGATGAGCGACTGGCCGCGTCCGGCGTCACCGGCGACGAAGACGCCCGGCACGCTGGTCTGGAAGTCGGCGTCGCGGGCGATGTTGCCCCGTGCGTCGAGTTCCAGGCCGAACTGCTCGACCAGGCCGTTGTCCCGGTCGGTGCCGGTGAAGCCCATGGCGAGGGTGACCAGCTGGGCCGGGATCCTGCGCTCGGTGCCGGGCTTCTGGGTGAGCTTGCCGTCGACGAACTCGACCTCGGTCAGGTGCAGCCACTGCACGTTGCCGTCCTCGTCGCCCTCGAAGTGGGTGGTGGAGACGGAGTAGACCCGCTCGCCGCCCTCCTCGTGCGCGGAGGTGACCTTGTAGAGCATGGGGAAGGTCGGCCACGGCTGGGAGAGGGCGTCCCGCTCCTCGTTCGGGCGGGGCATGATCTCGAGCTGGGTGACGGAGGCGGCGCCCTGGCGGTGGGCGGTGCCCACGCAGTCGGCGCCGGTGTCGCCGCCGCCGATGACGACGACGTGCTTGCCCTCGGCGGTGATCGGCGGGGCGACGTAGTCGCCCTCCTGGACCTTGTTGGCCAGCGGCAGGTACTCCATGGCCTGGTGGATGCCGCTCAGTTCGCGGCCCGGTACCGGCAGGTCGCGCGCGGTCGTCGCGCCGACGGCGAGGACGACGGCGTCGTACCGCTTGCGCAGCGCGGTGGCCGGCATGTCCCGGCCGATCTCGACACCGGTGCGGAACTTGGTGCCCTCCGCGCGCATCTGCTCGATACGGCGGTTGATGTGCCGCTTCTCCATCTTGAACTCGGGGATGCCGTACCGCAGGAGGCCGCCGATGCGGTCCGCCCGCTCGTACACGGCGACGGTGTGGCCGGCCCGGGTCAGCTGCTGGGCGGCGGCGAGGCCGGCCGGGCCCGAGCCGACGACGGCGACGGTCTTGCCGGAGAGGCGTTCGGGGATCTGCGGGGCGACGTCGCCGGTCTCCCACGCCTTGTCGATGATCGAGACCTCGACGTTCTTGATGGTGACCGGCGGCTGGTTGATGCCGAGCACACACGCCGACTCGCACGGGGCGGGGCACAGGCGGCCGGTGAACTCCGGGAAGTTGTTGGTGGCGTGCAGGCGCTCGCTCGCCGCCGACCAGTCCTCGCGGTAGGCGTAGTCGTTCCACTCGGGGATGAGGTTTCCGAGCGGGCAGCCGTTGTGGCAGAACGGGATGCCGCAGTCCATGCAGCGGCTGGCCTGCTTGCTGATGATCGGCAGCAGGGAGCCGGGGACGTAGACCTCGTTCCAGTCCTTGACGCGTTCGGTGACCGGTCGGGAGGTGGCGACCTCGCGGCCGTGGTTCAAAAAGCCCTTCGGATCAGCCATTGGTCGCCGCCTCCATCATCTTCCGGTGGGTGTCGGACTCGGAGAGTCCGGCTCGCTCGGCGGCGTCCTTGGCGGCGAGCACTGCCTGGTACGTGCTGGGGATGATCTTGCTGAAGCGGGTGGCGCCCCCGTCGGGGCTGTCCCACTCGGCCAGCAGCTTGGCGGCGACGGTGGAACCCGTCTCCTCCTGGTGCCGGCGCACCACGTCGTGCAGCCAGGCTCGGTCGGTGTCGTCGAGCTCGTGGACGGCGTCCAGGTGGCCGGGGTTGACGTTGTCCCGGTCGAGGTCGATGACGTAGGCGGTGCCGCCGGACATGCCGGCCGCGAAGTTGCGGCCGGTCTCGCCGAGGACGACCGCCTGGCCGCCGGTCATGTACTCGCAGCCGTGGTCGCCGACGCCCTCGGAGACGACGAGCGCGCCGGAGTTGCGGACGCAGAAGCGTTCGCCGACCTTGCCGCGCAGGAACATCTCGCCGCCGGTGGCGCCGTAGGCGAGGGTGTTGCCGGCGATGGTGGAGTACTCGGCGAGGTGGTCGGCGCCCCGGTCGGGGCGGACGACGATCCGGCCGCCGGAGAGGCCCTTGCCGACGTAGTCGTTGGCGTCGCCCTCCAGGCGCAGCGTGATGCCGCGCGGCACGAAGGCGCCGAAGGACTGGCCGGCGGATCCGGTGAAGGTGATGTCGATGGTGTCGTCGGGCAGGCCGGCGCCGCCGAACTTCTTCGTCACCTCGTGGCCGAGCATGGTGCCGACGGTGCGGTTGATGTTGCGGATGGCGACCTGGGCGCGTACGGGCTGGGCCTCGCTCGCGCCGTCGGCGGCGAGTGCGTCGGCGGCGAGCTTGATCAGCTCGTTGTCGAGGGCCTTCGCCAGGCCGTGGTCCTGGGTGACGGTCCGGTGGCGGACGGCGCCTTCGGGCAGGTCGGGCACGTGGAACAGCGGGGCGAGTTCGAGACCCTGTGCCTTCCAGTGGTTCACCGCGCGGGCGACGTCGAGGACCTCGGCGTGGCCGACGGCCTCCTCGATGGAGCGGAAGCCGAGTTCGGCGAGGAGTTCGCGGACCTCTTCGGCGACGAAGCGGAAGAAGTTGACGATGTACTCGGCCTTGCCGGAGAACCGGTCGCGCAGGACCGGGTTCTGCGTGGCGATGCCGACCGGGCAGGTGTCCAGGTGGCAGACGCGCATCATGACGCAGCCGGAGACGACCAGCGGGGCGGTCGCGAAGCCGAACTCCTCGGCGCCCAGGAGGGCGGCGATGACGACGTCGCGGCCGGTCTTGAGCTGGCCGTCGGTCTGGACGACGATCCGGTCGCGCAGGCCGTTGAGGAGCAGGGTCTGCTGGGTTTCGGCGAGCCCGAGTTCCCAGGGGCCGCCGGCGTGCTTGAGGGAGGTCAGCGGGGAGGCGCCGGTGCCTCCGTCGTGGCCGGAGATGAGCACGACGTCGGCGTGGGCCTTGGAGACGCCCGCGGCGACGGTGCCGACGCCGACCTCGGAGACCAGCTTGACGTGAATGCGCGCCTGGGGGTTGGCGTTCTTCAGGTCGTGGATGAGCTGGGCGAGGTCCTCGATGGAGTAGATGTCGTGGTGCGGGGGCGGGGAGATGAGGCCGACGCCGGGCGTGGAGTGGCGGGTCTTGGCGACCCACGGGTAGACCTTGTGGCCGGGCAGCTGGCCGCCCTCGCCGGGCTTGGCGCCCTGGGCCATCTTGATCTGGATGTCGTCCGCGTTGACGAGGTACTCGGAGGTCACACCGAAGCGGCCGGAGGCGACCTGCTTGATGGAGGATCGGCGGGCCGGGTCGTACAGGCGCTCCGGGTCCTCGCCGCCCTCACCGGTGTTCGACTTGCCGCCGAGCTGGTTCATGGCGATGGCGAGGGTCTCGTGCGCCTCCTGGGAGATGGAGCCGTACGACATGGCGCCGGTGGAGAAGCGCTTGACGATCGCGGAGACCGGCTCGACCTCGTCGAGGGGGATCGGCTTGCGGCCGGAGGCGAAGCCGAAGAGGCCGCGGAGCGTCATCAGGCGCTCGGACTGCTCGTTGACGCGGTCGGTGTACTGCTTGAAGACGTCGTAGCGGCCGGAGCGCGTGGAGTGCTGGAGGCGGAAGACCGTCTCGGGGTCGAACAGGTGCGGTTCGCCCTCTCGGCGCCACTGGTACTCGCCGCCTATGTCGAGTGCGCGGTGCGCGGGGGCGATGCCGGTGGCGGGGTACGCCTTGGCGTGGCGGGCGGCGACCTCCTTCGCGACGACGTCGAGGCCGACGCCGCCGATCTTGGTGGCGGTGCCGTGGAAGTACTTCTCGACGAAGGCCGCGTCGAGGCCGACGGCCTCGAAGACCTGGGCGCCGCGGTAGGAGGCGACGGTGGAGATGCCCATCTTGGACATGACCTTCAGGACGCCCTTGCCGAGGGCGTAGATCAGGTTGCGGATGGCCTGCTCGGACTCGATGCCGGACAGGAAGGTGCCGGCGCGGACGAGGTCCTCGACGGACTCCATCGCCAGGTAGGGGTTGACGGCGGCGGCGCCGAAGCCGATGAGGAGGGCCACGTGGTGGACCTCGCGGACGTCTCCGGCCTCGACGAGGAGGCCCACCTGGGTGCGCTGCTTGGTGCGGATGAGGTGGTGGTGGACGGCCGAGGTGAGCAGCAGCGACGGGATCGGCGCGTGCTCGGCGTCGGAGTGCCGGTCGGACAGGACGATCAGGCGGGCGCCGTTGTCGATGGCGGCGTCGGCCTCGGCGCAGATCTCGTCGATGCGGGCGGCGAGGCTGTCGCCGCCGCCGGAGACGCGGTAGAGGCCGGAGAGGGTGGCGGCCTTGAAGCCGGGCAGGTCGCCGTCGGCGTTGACGTGGATGAGCTTGGCGAGCTCGTCGTTGTCGATGACGGGGAAGGGCAGGACGACGGTGCGGCAGGCCGCGGCGCTCGGTTCGAGCAGGTTGCCCTGGGGGCCGAGCGGGCTGCGCAGGGAGGTGACCAGTTCTTCACGGATCGCGTCCAGCGGCGGGTTGGTGACCTGGGCGAACAGCTGGGTGAAGTAGTCGAAGAGGAGCCGGGGCCGTTCCGACAGGGCGGCGATGGGCGAGTCGGTGCCCATGGAGCCGATGGGCTCGGCGCCGGCCTTGGCCATCGGGGCGAGCAGGACGCGCAGTTCCTCCTCGGTGTAGCCGAAGGTCTGCTGGCGTCGGGTGACCGAGGCGTGGGTGTGCACGATGTGCTCGCGCTCGGGCAGGTCGGACAGCTCGATCTCGCCGGCCTCGAGCCACTGGGCGTAGGGGTGCTCGGCGGCGAGCTGGGCCTTGATCTCGTCGTCCTCGATGATGCGGTGCTCGGCGGTGTCGACGAGGAACATGCGGCCGGGCTGCAGGCGGCCCTTGCGGACGACCTTCGCGGGGTCGATGTCGAGGACGCCGACCTCGGAGCCGAGGACGACGAGGCCGTCGTCGGTGACCCAGTAGCGGCCGGGGCGCAGGCCGTTGCGGTCGAGTACGGCGCCGACCTGGGTGCCGTCGGTGAAGGTGACGCAGGCGGGGCCGTCCCAGGGCTCCATCATCGTGGAGTGGTACTGGTAGAAGGCGCGGCGTGCGGGGTCCATGGAGCCGTGGTTCTCCCACGCCTCGGGGATCATCATGAGCACCGAGTGCGGCAGGGAGCGGCCGCCGAGGTGCAGCAGTTCGAGGACCTCGTCGAAGGACGCCGAGTCGGAGGCGTCGGGGGTGCAGACGGGGAAGGTCCGCTCGAGGCCGGCGGAGCCGCTGTGCCCACGGCCGGCGGAGCCGCTGTGCCCACGGTCGGCGGAGCCGCTGTGCCCACGGTCGGCGGAGCCGAACAGATCTGAGGCCAGCTGGGACTCGCGGGCGCGCATCCAGTTGCGGTTGCCCTTGACGGTGTTGATCTCACCGTTGTGGGCGACGAAGCGGTAGGGGTGTGCGAGGGGCCACGAGGGGAAGGTGTTCGTGGAGAACCGGGAGTGCACCAGCGCGAGCGCGGAGCCGAAGCGGCGGTCGGACAGGTCCGGGAAGAAGGGCTCGAGCTGACCGGTGGTGAGCATGCCCTTGTAGACGATGGTCCGCGCGGACAGCGACGGGAAGTAGACGCCCGCCTCGCGCTCGGCGCGCTTGCGCAGCACGAAGGCGGTCCGGTCGAGGTCGATGCCGCGGGACGCGTGGTCCGTGACGAAGATCTGGCGGAAGACCGGCATCGTGGAGCGGGCGGTGGCACCGAGCAGGTCGGGCGCGACGGGCACCTCGCGCCAGCCGAGGACGGTCAGGCCCTCGGCGGCGGCGATCTCCTCGATGCGGGCGACGGTCTCGTCGGTGGCGGCCGCGGGGAGGAAGGCGGTACCGACGGCGTAGGCGCCGGCCTCGGGCAGGTCGAATCCGGCCACTTCGCGGAAGAAGGCGTCGGGGACCTGGGAGAGGATGCCCGCGCCGTCACCGGAGTCCGGCTCGGAGCCGGTGGCACCGCGGTGTTCCAGGTTGCGCAGGACGGTGAGGGCCTGCTCGACCAGGGTGTGGGACGCCTCGCCGGTGAGAGTGGCGACGAAGCCGACGCCGCAGGCGTCGTGCTCGTCGCGGGGGTCGTACATGCCCTGCGGGGCAGGGCGAGCATCCATGAAGGACCAGTTCTGGCCCTGCGCGAAATGCTGGGACGGCTGGCGCGGCGTACGCATCGGCTCTCCCGTCGTCGTCATGTGGCATGTGCAAAGTGCCGAGGGACGACGTTGGCCCTCTGCGTGACTGCAAAATTTCGTGCAGGTTACACGATGGACCGGTTCCCGGTAAGCGGGATATTCCGTTCCACCATGTGGACACCATGCAGGTCACGGCGGAGGTTCCGCGCCTGGCGGTGGAAGCTGGGGGGACCGGGGCGGGCAGATCGGTGTCCGCCGGTCCGGGGGCGGGGGCGGGCGGTTTCGCCCACTCCCGCGGCTGCGTCGTGGGCCTCGTTGCCCACAGTGTTTTCGGCTCATGCCCCGTCGTCACGCGGTCGAAACCAACGAGTAACAACTACTTGTGCGGTCCCTCGCGCAGAAGCGGAGCCGGGGCGTCGGTGCCGCCCGTCCGTACGGGCGCCGTGCCGGTGCCCGGTCGGGGCAGCCGTGCCGGGCCGTGCGAGCACAGTCGTCCGATCCGGTTCATCCTACGGCCGTTCCGAGCAATGTGCCCAGGGCGTACGTCACACCGGCCGCCGCGCCACCGAGGGCGAGCTGCCGCAGACCGCTGTACCACCAGGTCCGCGCGGTCACCTTGGCGACCACCGCGCCGCACAGGAAGAGCCCCAGCAGCGCCACCAGCACGGCGGGCCACAGAGCGCTCGCGCCGAGCAGGTACGGCAGGACGGGGAGCAGCGCGCCGAGCGCGAAGGCGCCGAAGCTGGAGACCGCGGCCACGGTGGGAGAGGGCAGGTCGCCGGGGTCGATGCCCAGTTCCTCGCGGGCATGGATCTCCAGTGCCTGCTCGGGGTCCTGCGACAGCTGCCGGGCCACCTCGGCGGCGAGCCCCGGCTCGACGCCCCGGGCCTCGTAGAGGGCGGCGAGTTCGGCCTCCTCGTCCTTGGGGTGCTTGCGCAGCTCGCGTCGCTCGACGTCCAGCTCGGCCTCGACGAGCTCGCGCTGGGAGGCGACGGAGGTGTACTCGCCGGCGGCCATGGAGAAGGCGCCGGCCGCCAGGCCCGCGAGACCGGTGATGACGATGGTCTGCTGGCCGACCGAGCCGCCGGCGACGCCGGTCATCAACGCGAGGTTGGAGACCAGGCCGTCCATCGCGCCGAACACGGCGGGGCGCAGCCAGCCGCCGCTGACATCGCGGTGCGTGTGGTTGTCGCGGTGCGCCTCGTGCAGCGTCGCCTCGGTCTCGATGATCGCCATGCCGTCCCCCAGGGAGTTCGCGAAAGCGCCTGCAAAACCGCCGGTGAAAACGGCCGGTACAGACCCAGTTTTAGACAGTTTCCACTTCTCGACTGTACCCAATCTACGTTCCCCGATCCCCTCCCGCCAGCCAGGAAAGGCTGCGCTAACCTGCGGCTTTGCCCCCATCGCCGCTCGCGTGCGGGAAGGCCCGCACCGATGTCGACCGGGTGACACCGAGGCCTGTGAGGCTGTGCCGGACATCACACCGGGGACAGTTCCGCAAAGGGCTTCGCGCCTCTCGGGGCGCCCCTGAGAGGAGAGCCGCGTATGGCATCGATCGCCCGCATCCCCTCGGCCCCGGTCCCCGGGGACTGCCTCGGGCACCGCGAACGGGCACGCGGCGCGCTGCTCGGCCTGGCCGTCGGCGACGCGCTGGGCGCCCCGGCCGAGAACATGAAACCCTCCGAGATCCGCGCCCGGTGGGGCCGCATCACCGGGTACGTGGCGGAGCATCCCGCGGGCACGGACGACACCGAGTACGCGATCCTCTCCGGTCTGCTGCTGGCCCGGCACGGGTCGGCGCTCACCCCGGCACAGGTCGGGGCGGCCTGGCACGAGTGGATCGCGGACCGCGCCGAGGGGCGGTTCCGCGGGGCCGGCTTCAGCGAGCGCGGCACCCTGGAGAACCTCCGCCGGGGACTGGCCGCCCCGGTCTCCGCCCAGCACCGCCACGCCTGGAGCGACGGGCTGGCGATGCGGGCGGCACCGCACGGCGTCTTCGCGGCCGGCCGTCCCGCCGAGGCGGCCCGGCTGGCGGCGGTCGACGGCTCGGTCAGCCACGACGGCGAGGGCATCTACGGAGGCCAGGCGGTCGCGGCGGGCGTGGCGGCGGCGATGGCGGGAGCACCGGTGGTCACCGTCGTGGCCACCGCGCTGGCGCTGGTGCCCGAGGACTCCTGGACCGCCCGTTCCCTGCGCCGCGCCGTCACCGCCGCCCACCGGGGCGAACGCGCGGTCCGCTCCGCGGTCGTGATCGGCGGCTACCCCTGGACCGACCTGGCCCCCGAGGCCGTCGCCCTCGCCTTCGGCGCGTACGCGGCGGCGGACGGGGACTTCGAGCAGTCCGTGCTGACGGCCGTCAACATGGGCCGCGACGCGGACACCACGGCGGCGGTGGCGGGCGCCCTCGCGGGCGCGACCCGGGGCGCCGCCGCGATCCCGGAGGCATGGGCGGCCGCCATCGGCCCGGCCCGCGGCAGCTGCCTCCCGGCGATGGCGGGCCACCACGTCCTGGACATCGCGGACCTGCTCACTCCGACACCGGCCGACAACGCCACGGAGACCCCGTCATGACCCTCTCCCCACCAGCAACGACCTCCACATCCACACCACCGGACCAGCCGCCGGCGCCCCCGGCCGAAAACCCCCCGCCGGGACCGCCCCCGTCCGACCACGAACCCCGCACGACCGGCCCGGCCGGGCCCCCCCTCCCCGAAGGCGCCCCCGGGGCCGCCGCCCACGGCCAAGCCCCACCGGGGCCACCCGCGCCCGGCCACGAAACCCGCACGGGCGGTGCGGGCGAAAAACACCGGGCCGAAGGCGAAGCCGAGGCCTCCACAACCCGCCGGACCCGCACCACACCCCCCGTCCCGCCGCCGCAGGCGCTCCGGATCGAGGGCCTCCTCCTCGGTCTCGCCGCCGGAGACGCCGCCGGCTGGCCCGCCGCACGGCACCGTGCCGCCCGGATGCCCGAGTGGACCCGGCGCCTCACCCGGGAGCTGGACACCTTCGCCGAGCAGAACGCGACCACCACCCTTCCCGTGCCCATCGCGCTCAACCAGCCCTCGGAACCCCTGCGCCTCGGCCCTTCCGACGACGCCGAGTGGGCGGTGTTCGCCGCCGAGGCGGTCCTGCGGGCCGGCGACGACGGCGCGCTCGGCGACCTGAGCCGCGAGCGCCGTACCCGGGCGGCCATCGACCTCACCTGGAACGCCGTGGCCAGCGAGGTCGCCGCGGCGGCGGAGCGGGCACCCGAGATCGAGTCGGCCGTCCTCCCGCTGCGCGCCCGTATCTCCGTACGGGCCGGGCTCGGCAACCTCGCCGCCGGTCTGCGCCCGCCCGCCACCGGCCACGACAACCCGCACTACTTCGACGACGCGGCCTGCGTACGGGCCTGCGTCCTGGCCGTGGCCCACCCCGGCGATCCCAAAGGCGCCGCCGCGCTCGCCGAGTTCGACGCCCGCTACACCCAGGACGGCGACGGTGTGCACGGTGCCCGCGCGATGGCCGCCGCCGTCGCCCTCGCGCTGGCCGGAGCGGACGTGGAGGCATGCGTGGCGGCCGCGGTCGCCGAGCTGCCCGAGAAGACGGAGATCGGCCGCAACACCCGGCACGCGCTGCGGCTCGCCGCGGACGCCGACGCCGCCTTCGCTCTCGTACCGCTCCTGGAGCACCAGATCGTCGATCATGTCTACAGCTACGGCATCGCCGCCGCCGAGACCGTCCCCGTGGCCCTCGCGCTGGCGACCGCCGCGCACGGCCGGATCGCGGAGGCGGTCCCCGCGGCGGCCTGTCTGTCCCGGGTGGCGGATTCGGCACCCGCCCTCGTCGGCGCGCTGACCGGCGCGCTCGGCGGCGGCACGGCGATCCCGGAGTCCTGGCGGGAGAGCTGCCGCACCCTCTCCGGCTGCACGCTCCCCCGGCTCACCGGCACCGACCTGGTGGAACTCGCCGGGCTCCTGGAAGCGGCACAACCGCCTCCTCCCGGAGGATGATTCGGACATGACGCTCAAAGAGCAGGAAAATCAGGTCCGGGGTGCCTCCCTGGACGAGCGGATCACCGGCGCGCTGGTGGGTGCCGCGGTCGGCGACGCGCTCGGCGGCCCGGTCGAGGGGTACTCCCCCGAGCAGATCGCCGAGCGCCACGGCGGCCGTGTCCAGGGCGTCGTCGGCCCCTGGCACGGCGACGCCTGGCGCACCGCCCGCCCCGTCGCCCCGTACCACAAGGGCGACGGTCACGTCACCGACGACACCCTCATGACGCACGCCCTGGTCCGGGTGTACGCGCGGGTCCGGGACCATCTGGACGCCCACGCCGTCGCCGACCACCTGGTCCCGGACCTGATGACGCACCCGCGCTGGATCCCGGAGCTGGAGGCGGAGGCGCTCCCCCTGCAGCGGATCTTCCTCGCGGAGAAGTGGCTGGTGGCCCGGATCCACTACGGCCATGTCGACCCGCGCGAGGCGGGCGTCGGCAACATCGTCAACTGCGGTGCCGCGATGTACATGGCCCCGGTCGGCCTGGTCAACGTGGCCCACCCGGCGGCCGCCTACGCCGAGGCGCTGGATGTCGCGGGGGCCCACCAGTCGTCGTACGGCCGGGAGGCGGCCGGCGTCCTCGCGGCGGCCGTGGCGGCGGCGTGCGCACCGGGGGCGACACCGGACTCGGTCGTCACGGCCTGCCTGTCCCTGGCGAAGGACGGCACGCGGACGGCGATCGAGCGGGTCTGCGAAGTGGCGTCCCGCCATACGGACTTCGAGTCCGCGCTGCGCCCGCTGCGGGAGGCGGTGACCCCGTACGACACCGTGGGCCCCGACTACCGCGCGCCCTCGCTGGGTGCCCGCCGTCCGTCACGGCTGCACGCGATCGAGGAACTCCCGGTCGCGCTGGGCATGGTGGTGGTGGCCGGCGGCGACTTCCGGCACGCGGTGCTGGGCTCGGTGAACTACGGCCGGGACTGCGACTCCATCGCCACGATGGCCGGCGCCGTGACGGGTGCCCTCGGTTCGCCGGTCCCCGAGGACTGGGCGAAGACGGTGGCGGAGGCCAGCCGTCTCGACCTCCTGGAACCCGCGGCCGCGCTGACGGAGGTGGCCCGCGAGGTCTTCGCGCGCGACGTGTCCCGACGCCGGGCACACGAGAGGGCGTTCGCCGGGCTGGGAGGCGCGGGATGCTCCGACTGACCTGGGTCCAGCCGGAGGACCTGATCGGGCACGAGCTGCGCCAGGCCGCCCAGGACGGCCGGGCGGCCACGGCCGTCGCCGCCGTCGCGGCCCGGTGGCGCGCGGCGGGCGGCCCCGAGGCCCCGCCCCGTGCGGGCGCCTCCCCGCGGCCGGTGTCCGGCTACCTCCGGCTGCTGGCCGGGGACCTGCTGGACGAACTCGCCGACCTGCCCAGCGGCCTGGCGGACGACGAACCGACGGACCTCACCGCCATCAAGTCCCTCTGCCCTCACTGGCCTTCGCCCGTCGACGCCGCTCCCCCGGCCGTCCCTGACCAGCTCGAAGCCGACCTCACCACCGAGCACCTCGAGACCGGCCGTCTGGAAGCCGCCTGGCTCGGCCGTGCCGTCGGCTGCCTGCTCGGCAAGCCGGTGGAGAAGCTCCCCCTCGACGGCATCCGCCAACTCGCCCGGGCCACCGGGAACTGGCCTCTGAACGGCTACTTCACCGCCCGCGGAGTCCCCGAGGAGCTGGCCGCGCGCTACCCCTGGAACCGTCGCTCGGCGGCCACCTCGCTCGCCGAGAACATCGACGGGATGCCCGAGGACGACGACCTCGACTACCCGCTCCTCAACCTGCTGCTGCTCCAGCGGTACGGCAAGGCGTTCACCACTGCGGACGTGGCCCGGATCTGGCTGGACGAACTCCCCGCGGGCCGCGCCTTCACCGCCGAACGCGTCGCCTACCGCAACCTCCTCGACGGTCTCGAGCCCCCGCGCACCGCCCGCCACCGCAACCCGTTCCGCGAGTGGATCGGCGCCCTGATCCGCGCCGACGTGCACGGCTGGACCCACCCCGGCGACCCGGCGGGCGCCGCCGAACAGGCCCACCGCGACGCCACCCTCACGCACACCGCGGGCGGCGTCCACGCCGCGATGTTCGGCGCGGCCGTCATCGCCACCGCCGCAGGCACAGGCAGGGACACAGGCACGGGCACGGGCCGCCCTGACATCCACGCCTGCGTGCGCGCAGGCCTCACCGTCGTACCACCGCGCTCCCGGCTCGCCCGCGCCGTGCGCGAGGCCGTACGACTGGCGCACGAGCACGACGACTTCGCCGACGTCGTCGACCGGCTCCACGCCCTGCACGCCGGTATCCACTGGGTGCACGCCGTCCCCAACACCGCCCTGATCGCCGCCGCCCTCACCCACGCGGACGGCGACTTCACCGGCGCCGTCTGCCGTGCGGTGTCCGGCGGCTGGGACACGGACTCGAACGGTGCCACGGCCGGCGGCATCGCCGGCCTGCTCGCCGGTTCCCCCGCCGCGCTCCCCGAGCGCTGGACGGCCCCGCTGAAGAACCGGCTGGCCACCTCCGTCGGCGACTTCAACGGCGTCGGCTTCGACACCCTGGCCCGTCTGACCCGTCTGGAGGCCTCCCGCCCATGACCCGGCCCACCACACCCACCGCCCCCTCCCCCACCACCACTGCTCCCCCGCCCCCGCTGGCCGGCCTGCGCGTCCTGGACCTCGCCACCCTCTTCGCCGGCCCCCTCGCCGCGACCCTGCTCGGCGACTTCGGCGCGGAGGTCGTCAAGGTCGAGCACCCGAAAAAGCCCGACCCCTCCCGCGGGCACGGCCCGTCGAAGAACGGCGTGGGGCTGTGGTGGAAGATGCTCGGCCGCAACAAGCGGACCATCACCCTCGACCTGTCCACCCGCGGCGGCCGGGCGACCCTGCTGCGCCTCGCCGGGACCGCCGACGTGGTCATCGAGAACTTCCGGCCCGGCACCCTGGAGAAGTGGGACCTGGGCTGGAGCGAACTGTCCGCCGTCAACCCCCGTCTCGTCCTGGTCAGGGTCACCGGCTTCGGCCAGTTCGGCCCGTACGCGCACCGTCCCGGCTTCGGCACGCTCGCCGAGGCGATGAGCGGCTTCGCCGCCATCACCGGTGAGCCGGACGCGCCCCCGACCCTGCCGCCGTTCGGCCTGGCCGACTCCATCGCGGGCCTGACCACGGCGTACGCGGTGATGACGGCGCTCGCCGGGCGGGAGCGCACCGGCGAGGGCCAGGTCGTCGACATGGCCCTCATCGAACCGATCCTCACCGCGCTCGGCCCCCAGCCGACCTGGTACGACCAGCTCGGCCACGTCCAGCCGCGGACCGGCAACCGCTCCCAGAACAACGCCCCGCGCGGTACCTACCTCACCGCCGACGGCACCTGGGTCGCCGTCTCCACCTCGGCCCAGTCGGTCGCCGAGCGGGTGATGCGGCTGGTGGGGCGGCCCGAACTGATCGACGAACCGTGGTTCGCCACCGGCGCCGGCCGCGCCCGGCACGCGGACGTCCTGGACGAGGCGGTGGGCGGCTGGATCGCCCGCCGCACCCGTACCGACGTGCTCGCGGCCTTCGAGAAGGCCGAGGCCGCGGTGGCCCCCGTGCAGGACGTACGGGACGTGATGGCCGACCCGCAGTACCAGGCCCTGAACACCATCACCACGGTCGACGACCCGGAGCTGGGCCCGCTGCGCATGCAGAACGTGCTCTTCCGGCTCTCCCACACCCCCGGCGCGATCCGCTGGGCGGGCCGCCCGCACGGCGCGGACACGGACGAGGTCCTGACCGAACTGGGGCTCACCCCGGCCGAGCTGACGGCCCTGCGCGAACAGGGCGCGCTGTGACGGCGGAGTCCCCGCTGACCTGGCTGTACGCGCCGGGCGACCGGCCGCGTGTGGTGGCGAGGGCGCTCGTGTCCGGGGCCGACGTGGTGGTGATCGACCTGGAGGACGCGGTCGCCCCCGACCGCAAGGCGTACGCCCGTGCCGCCACCGCCGAGCTGCTGCGCGACCCGCAGCCGGTCCCGGTCCACGTCCGTGTCAATGCCCCGGCCTGCCCCTGGGGCGAGGCAGACCTGGCGGCCGTCGCCCCGGCCGGGGGCCTGGCGGGCCTGGCCGGTCTGCGGCTGCCCAAGGTGTCCTCGCCCGCCGACGTCGTCCGGGTCGCGCGGCGGACCGTGTCCGCCCACGGCGGCGCGCTCGCCCTGTACGCGCTGCTGGAGACGGCCCTCGGCATCGAGCGGGCGCACGACGTGGCCACCGCCCACCCGTCCCTGCGCGGCATCTCGATCGGCGAGGAGGACCTGCGGACCGACCTGGGTGTACGCGACGACGCGGGCCTCGACTGGGCCCGCTCCCGCGTGGTCGTCGCCGCGCGGGCGGCGGGTCTGGCCCCGCCCGCCCAGTCCGTCCATCCCGACACCCGCGACCTGGAGGGTCTCCTCGCCTCCTGCGTCCGTGGCCGCTCCCTGGGCTTTCTGGGCCGCGCCGCCATCCACCCGCGTCAGCTGCCGGTCATCGAGCGCGCCTTTCTGCCCACGGAGGAGGAGATCGAACGGGCGGAGACGGTCGTCAAGGCTGCGGCCGGCGAGAGGGGCGCCCAGGCGCTTCCCGACGGCCGCTTCATCGACGTGGCGGTGGTGACGGCCGCCCAGCGGGTGCTCTCCCTGGCCCGCCGCGTCTGAGGCCCCCGCACACACGCCGTGGGGGGGCCCGGGCGACCCGGCCCCCCCCCCCCGGGGACCAGTGGAACAGGCCCCCCGGCGGGGGCCCCCACCCCCCCCCCACGGCGTCGTACCTGTGCAACGGGCCGCCGGTCGGCGGCACAACGGCCGGCCGGGCGGACCGTCAGCTCTTCTTCGCCGACCCGGCATCGTCCTTGGACCGCACATCCCCGGATTCCGCGGGTCCGGAGTCCGTGTCCGCTGAATCACCGTCCTCGGAATCCACCCGGGCCGTCTCCGCCTTGGCGTCCTCGGCCTTCGCGTCACCCGGCCCGGTGTCCGGCTTCTTCGGCTCGGCCTCTCCCTTTTCCTGCTCCGCCTCCGGGGAGTCCGCCTTGCCGTCCTTGCCGGCGGCCTCCGACCCGTCGCCCCCGGCGGAACCGTCCGCCGCGCCCACTGCCGTACCACCGGCGGCGGCCGCGTCCGGTTCCACCGCGGTCTCGCGTCCAGGACGCAGCTTCGCCGACACCACGAAGTACACGACCGCGAGCACACACACGATCAACGCGGTCCAGTTGTTCAACCGCAGGCCGAGGATGTGGTGGGCCTCGTCGACGCGCATGTACTCGATCCAGAACCGGCCCGCGCAGTACGCGGCGACGTACAGCGCGAACACCCGCCCGTGTCCGAGCTTGAAGCGGCGGTCCGCCCAGATGACCAGCAGGGCGACACCGACGCACCACAGCGACTCGTACAGGAACGTCGGGTGGTAGTACCCCGGTACCCGGCCGCCGTCCGTGGACGTGATGTGCAGGGCCCAGGGAAGGTCCGTCTCCCGCCCGTACAACTCCTGGTTGAACCAGTTGCCCCAGCGTCCGATCGCCTGTGCCAGCGCCAGACCGGGGGCCAGGGCGTCGGCGTACGGCGGCAGGGCGATGCCCCGGCGCCGGCAGCCGATCCAGGCACCCACCGCGCCCAGCGCGACGGCGCCCCAGATACCGAGGCCGCCCTCCCAGATCTTGAAGGCGTCGACCGGGTTCCGGCCCTCACCGAAGTAGAGCTGGTAGTCGGTGATCACGTGGTAGAGGCGACCACCGACCAGGCCGAACGGGACGGCCCAGAACGCGATGTCCCAGGCGGTGCCCTTCTGGCCGCCGCGCGCCACCCACCGGCGGTCGACGATCCAGAGGGCGACGAAGAGGCCGGCGAGGATGCTGAAGGCGTAGCCGCGGAGCGGAACGGGGCCGAGATACAGCACCCCGCTCGACGGGCTGGGAATGTAGGCAAGTTCCATGGCAGGGTCGACGCTACCGTAGCCGGACCGGCCGCACGGCGGGCGGCCCGGCTACGGGTCCATAACGGGAAGGCGCGCAGCCCTACTGCCGATTGGCCTCCTCCACCATCTCCTTGAGCTTCGCCGGGGTCATCGACTGGTCCTGGTAGATGTTCTTGTCGCCGAGCAGGACGGTCGGTGTGCCGGAGAAGCCGCCCTTCTGGAAGGCCTCGTTGGACTTCGCGACCCAGCTGTTGTGTGTGCCGTCCTCCACGCAGCTGCGGAAGGCGGGGGTGTCGAGGCCCTCGACCTTGCCGGCCAGTTCGATGAGCTTGGCGTTGTCGGCGAAGGCGTCGTCCGGCTCCGGGGGCTGGTTGTCGAACAGCACGTCGTGGTACTCGGTGAACTTGCCGGCGTCCTGGGCGCAGGCCGCCGCGTTGGCGGAGTTGCGGGAGCCGGTGCCGCCCATGTTTCCGTCGATGAGCGTGACCAGGTGGTACTCGATCTTCAGCTGACCGGACTCGGTCAGCTCGTGGAGCGTGGGCCGGTACGTCAGCTCGAAGGACTTGCAGGCGGGGCAGCGGAAGTCCTCCCACACGGTGAGGGTGGACTTGGCGCTCTCCTTGCCGGCCGGGATGGCCAGACCGTCCTTGCCGAGCGCCCCCGAGGGCGCCACCACCGGGCCTGCCTCCTCGCTGCCGTCGTCCTTGCCCGCGTTGGCGGCGACGAGGCCGATCACCGCCGCGAGTGCCAGGACACAGACCACGCTCGCACCCACGATCAGGGTGCGGCGCCGCCTGTCCGCCGCCTTCTGCTTCTCACGCTCGACCGCCAGCCGCTCACGAGCGGTGCGCTTTCCCTCACGGTTCTTCTCGCTCACACCCCGCAGAACGAACCGGGGAGGCGCAACGCGCCTCCCCGGCCCTAGGTCCACCCGTACGAGGGATTCGTACGACTAATTGCGGAGCGCCTGCCGAGGCCTGGGCATCGGTGCCGCCGTCATGTCCGGCCGCGCACGCCCTTGGCCAGCTCGCCCGCGAGGGCCCGCACGGCCTGGAGGCCCGCGGCCGGGTCGGGGGCGTCCAGCAGCCGCTTGACGAAGGCGGATCCGACGATCACACCGTCGGCGAAGCGGGCGACCTCGGCGGCCTGGGTGGCGTCGGAGACGCCGATCCCGACGCACACCGGCAGGTCGGCGCGGCTTGCCCGAGCCCGCGCGACGAGGTTCTCGGCCTGCGCGCCGACCGACTCGCGGGTGCCGGTGACGCCCATGAGGGAGGCGGCGTAGACGAAGCCGCTGCCCGCCGCGGTGATCTCGGCGAGCCGCTCGTCCTTACTGCTGGGTGCGACGACGAAGACGGTGGCGAGCCCGTGCTTGTCGGCGTGCTCCCGCCACAGCGCCGATTCCTGGACGGGCAGGTCGGGCAGGATGCAGCCGGCGCCGCCCGCCTCGGCGAGTTCGGCGGTGAACCGCTCGACTCCGTAGCGGTCGATGGGGTTCCAGTACGTCATGACGAGGATCGGCTTCCCGGTGGCCCGGTGGGCCTCCCGGACCGTGCGCAGCACGTCTGCGATCCGCACGCCGCCGCGCAGCGCGATGTCGTCGGCGGTCTGGATGACGGGCCCGTCGAGCACGGGGTCGCTGTGCGGCAGGCCCACCTCCACGACGTCGGCGCCGCCGTCGATGACGGCCTTGACGGCGTCGATGCCGCCGTCGACGGTGGGGAACCCGGCCGGGAGGTAGGCGATCAGCGCGGCGCGGCCCTCGGACTTCGCCGCGGCGAGGGTGTCCGTCAGCAGTCTGCGGTTTCCACCGGTCGCCGTGGTGCCGGTCCGTGCCGTGGTGCCGGTCTGTGCGGTGCCGCTCACTTGACGTCTCCCTCGATCTCGGCGGTGCCGGCGTCCGCGTCGGCGGCGACCTCGCTGTCGGTGTCGTACAGGCCGAAGTAGCGGGCGGCGGTGTCCATGTCCTTGTCGCCGCGGCCGGACAGGTTGACCACGATCAGCCCGTCCTTGCCCAGTTCCCTGCCGACCTCCAGGGCGCCGGCCAGCGCGTGGGCGCTCTCGATGGCCGGGATGATGCCCTCGGTGCGCGACAGCAGCCGCAGGGCCTGCATGGCGGCGTCGTCGGTGACCGCGCGGTATTCGCCGCGGCCGGAGTCCTTGAGGTAGGAGTGCTCGGGTCCGATGCCCGGGTAGTCGAGCCCGGCCGAGATGGAGTACGGCTCGGTGATCTGGCCCTCGTCGTCCTGGAGGACGTAGGAACGCGAGCCGTGCAGGATGCCGGGCTCGCCCGCGGTGAGGGTGGCCGCGTGCTCGCCGCTCTCGATGCCGTGTCCGGCGGGTTCGCAGCCGACGAGCCGGACCGAGGTGTCCGGGATGAAGGCGTGGAAGAGGCCGATGGCGTTGGAGCCGCCGCCGACGCAGGCGATCGCGGCGTCGGGCAGCCGTCCGGTGCGTTCCAGCAGCTGGCGGCGGGTCTCGACGCCGATGACGCGGTGGAAGTCGCGGACCATGCCGGGGAAGGGATGGGGTCCGGCGACGGTGCCGAAGAGGTAGTGCGTGCGGTCGACGTTGGCGACCCAGTCGCGGAACGCCTCGTTGATGGCGTCCTTGAGGGTGCGGCTGCCGGACTTCACGGCGATGACCTCGGCGCCGAGCATGCGCATCCGGGCCACGTTGAGGGCCTGGCGCTCGGTGTCGATCTCGCCCATGTAGATGGTGCAGTCGAGGCCGAACAGGGCGCAGGCGGTGGCGGTGGCGACGCCGTGCTGGCCGGCGCCGGTCTCGGCGATGACCCGGGTCTTGCCCATGCGCCGGGTGAGCAGGGCCTGGCCGAGCACGTTGTTGATCTTGTGGGAGCCGGTGTGGTTGAGGTCCTCGCGTTTGAGGAAGACCCGGGCGTGTCCGGCGTGTCCGGCGAACCGGGGCACCTCGGTGAGGGCGCTCGGGCGGCCGGTGTAGTGGACCATCAGGTCGTCGAGTTCGCGGGCGAACTCGGGGTCGGCCCTGGCCTTGTCGTACTCGACGGCGACCTCGTCCACGGCGGCGACGAGCGCCTCCGGGATGAACTTGCCGCCGAACGCGCCGAAGTAGCCCTCGGCGTTGGGGGTTTGACCCTCCGGGTCGGGGACGAAGAAGGTGCTGGGCATGCGGGAACCTCACGGTGGGTGTCGTGTGTGGGCACTGGTCGCCGTGGGGGCGGGGGTTGTCAGGCCGCTGCGGGCCGGATGTGGCTGGTCGCGCCCGCGCGGCGGAGCCGCGCATGCGGGCACGGCCCCGCGCCCCTGCAAGCGGGGTGCTGCCATCGCATGCCGTTGACCTGCCCGGGTTCGTCACCGATGACGTAACGCACCCGACGGCCGTGCACGCGGCGTGCGGGGGCCCGGCAGCCCCGCGGGCGGCAGCCGCGGGCGAGGCGCGCGTACGGGTCCCTGGTCGTCAGGGTGATGGGGAGGGTCATCGGTGCCAATCCTAGGCCCTGTCGTCACCTTCGCGTCGTCCGCCCGGAGGGCAGGGCGCGCCGGTCCCCGCGTCCCCGCGTCCCCGCGTCCCCGCGTCCCCGCGTCCCCGCGTCCCCGCGTCCCCGCGTCCCCGGCATGATCCGCCGGACAGGACCTGGCGGGGGATCAGCCGCGCCCGTGGCGCAGTGCCGGGTGCTCGCCGGCCGCCACCAGGTCGGCGACCGCGGTCTTCGGGTCGCGGCCGGTGACCAGGGACTCGCCGACCAGGACGGCGTCGGCGCCGGCGTTGGCGTAGGCGATGAGGTCGTGCGGGCCGCGGACACCGGACTCGGCGACCTTGACGAGGTGGTCGGGGATCTCGGGGGCGATCCGCTCGAAGGTGCCGCGGTCGACCTCGAGGGTCTTGAGGTTACGCGCGTTGACCCCGATGATCCTGGCGCCGGCGTCGACCGCGCGCTCGACCTCGTCCTCGTCGTGCACCTCGACGAGCGGGGTGAGTCCGATGGACTCGGCGCGCTCGATCAGCGACTCCAGGGCGGACTGTTCGAGGGCGGCGACGATGAGCAGGGCGAGGTCGGCGCCGTGCGCCCGCGCCTCCCAGAGCTGGTACGAGGTGACGATGAAGTCCTTGCGCAGGACGGGGATGTCCACCCTCGCGCGGACCGCCTCCAGGTCGGCGAGCGAGCCGCCGAAGCGGCGCTGCTCGGTGAGGACGGAGATGACGGCCGCGCCGCCCGCCTCGTAGTCGGCGGCGAGTCCGGCCGGGTCGGCGATCGCGGCGAGCGCGCCCTTGGACGGGCTGGAGCGCTTGACCTCGCAGATCACCTTGACGCCCTCGCCCCGCAGGGCGGCCACGCCGTCCTTGGCCGCGGGAGCCTTCGCCGCACGCTCCTTGAGCTCGTCGAGGCTGACCTGTGCCTGCCGCTCCGCGAGGTCGGCACGGACTCCGTCGATGATCTCGTCGAGCACACTCACGCGAGAGGCCCCCTTCCAGACGGTCCGTCTTCAGTGCGTTCGTTTCCGTCCTCGGGGCGTTCCCCGTCCTCACGGGCGGGTCGCCGGACGAAACCGGTGGTCACTGCGATGGTATCCGCAGCGGGGGGTACGCCTCACATCCGGTTGACGCCGGTCCCATTACCTGGACGTTCGCGAGTTGATCAAGGATGTAGCCAGCCACCGAACGGCAGGTTCCGGACAACCGTGAAGACCAGCACGAACGCCCCCAGGGACCACAGGAGCACCGGCCCGGGGTCGATGCGCAGAGGTTTTCCGCGTGCCGCGCGGACCACCCATACGGTCCACAGGGCGGCGAGGGCCGCGTAGCCGAGGACGGCGGGCGCGTTGGCCTGGAGGGCGGCCAGGAGGTCGCCGTGGACGACGGCGTGCGCGCTGCGCAGTCCGCCGCAGCCGGGGCAGTACAGACCGGTGAGGCGCAGCAGCGGGCAGGCGGGGTAGTGCCCGGGCTCGTTGGGGTCCACCGCCCCGACGTAGGCGAAGGCTCCGGCGACGGCGGCGAGTGCTCCGGCGGGGAGGGCCAGACGGGCGGCGGTGCCGCGGGACACGCTGGGGCTGACGGCGTTCACACGGGCATTGTGCCCCGCGCACACGCGTCAGGGGCGGTTGCGGCACCCGTGTGCCGGCCGCCCCCGTCCGGAAGTGCTCCCGGTGTTCAGCTGTCGGCGCGGACCGGCTCACGGTCGGCGGAGGGCGGGTTGACGGGGTGGACGTGCTGCCGCTGGCCCATGCCCATCTTGCTCATGATTCCGCCGACGACACCGCCGAGCAGCACGACGACCATGCCGGCCCAGAAGCCCACCGGCGAGGCCATCACCATGAACATGCTCGCGACGCAGAAACCGATGAACGAGATGATGACACCGGTCCAGGCGGCCGGGGTGTGACCGTGGCTGCTGCCCGCCATTGCTTGCTCCTCAGTGCTGTGTACGTGTCTGAGCAGGACGCTCGGATCAATTGTCCCGCACGCGCGCCCGCGCCGTGATCGGGGGTGCTCCTCCGCGCGGCGCACGCCCGTCGCCTGCTGCTCCACGGGGGACGGTGAGGGAGCGGACGGCAGGGGGCGGCGGGGAAGGGGCGGCGGGACGGAGGTCCGGTGGTTCAGGCTCCGGTCGGGTCCTCGCCGCGGTCGAGCGCCTTCCACAGTTCCTCCGGCCGGTCGGGATCGCCGGCGGTGGCCGTACGGCGGGGCCGCGGGGCGGCGGCGCGCTCGTAACGGCCGGACATCGCGGGCCACAGCCTGCCGTAGCGCAGGGCGAGCGCGCCGGCCACCAGGAGCAGCAGGCCGCCCACGGCCGCGACGTAGGGCCAGGCCGTGTGGCTGAGGGCCTCGACGGCGGCCGACGTGTCGCCGGAGACCTCGGCGGCCTTGTCGTCGAGCGCGGAGCTGTCGGAGGCGCCGAGCAGGGCGGCCACGACGGTGCCCGCTCCGGACAGGGCGAGCAGCGCGGCGACGGCGAACCGGCCGGCCCGGCGGACGGCGAAGACGGCGACGAGCGCGGCCAGACCCACCACGGCGAGGGCGGCGGGGACGCCGGTGACGTCGCTGCCGCTCGCGGTCAGGGGGAAGGAGCCGCCGGCCACGGTCGCGGTGCCCTCGGCCCACTGCTGCCGGGTGGCGAGCAGGGCCACGGCCGCGCCCAGGGCACCGCAGAACAGGGCGACGGCGAGGCTGAGGCGGCCGGTCCGGGCGGGGCCGGCGGCCTCGGAACGGGAGTCAGGAGCAGCAGTCACGTACTCCACTATCGCGTGAACCGCGCGAGAACGGTCACCCGGGGCTCGTCCCGGTCGCATCTCACATGGTTCCGGGCGCGTGGCACGCCTCCCCGCGCGGGTGTCACACCGTGCCCAGCCGGTTCGCCGTGTGGACGGCGCGCAGCACGGCGGCCGCCTTGTTGCGGCACTCGGTGTCCTCGGCGACCGGGTCGGAGTCGGCGACGATTCCGGCGCCCGCCTGGACGTACGCGGTGCCGTCGCGCAGCAGCGCGGTGCGGATGGCGATGGCGGTGTCGGAGTCGCCGGCGAAGTCCAGGTAGCCGACGCAGCCGCCGTACAGCCCGCGCCGGGACGGCTCCAGTTCGTCGATGATCTGCATGGCACGGGGCTTGGGCGCGCCGGAGAGGGTGCCGGCCGGGAAGCAGGCGGTGAGCACGTCGAAGGCGGAGCGGCCGGGCGCGACCCGGCCGGTGACCGTCGAGACGATGTGCATGACGTGCGAGTACCGCTCGACGGACATGAAGTCGACGACCTCGACGGAGCCGGGCTCGCAGACCCGCCCGAGGTCGTTGCGTCCCAGGTCGACGAGCATGAGGTGCTCGGCGCGCTCCTTGGGGTCGGCGAGCAGTTCCTCGGCGAGGGCCTGGTCCTGCTGCGGGGTGGCGCCGCGCGGCCGGGTGCCGGCGATGGGGTGGACCATCGCCTGCCCGTCGTCCACCTTCACGAGTGCTTCGGGTGACGATCCGACGACGTCGAAGTCGTCGAAGCGGAACAGGTACATGTAGGGCGACGGGTTGGTGGCCCGCAGCACCCGGTAGACGTCCAGGGCGCTCGCCGTGCACGGGGTCTCGAACCGCTGGGAGGGGACGACCTGGAAGGCCTCTCCCGCGCGGATGCGTTCCTTGATGTCCTCGACGGCGGCCCGGAAGTCGGGGCCGCCCCACAGGGCGGTGTGGTCGGGGAGTTCGGAGGGCGGGAGGACGGCCGGGGGCTGGGCCACCGCGCGGGAGAGGTCGGCCTCCATGGCGTCCAGCCGGGCCACGGCGTCGGCGTGGGCCTCGTCGACGCCGGTCGCCAGGTCGTTGTGGTTGATCGCGTTGGCGATCAGCCAGACGGAGCCCTCCCAGTGGTCCATCACGGCGAGGTCGCTGGTGAGCAGCATGGTCAGCTCGGGCAGCCGCAGGTCGTCCCGCTCACCGGGGCCGATCTTCTCGAGCCGGCGCACGATGTCGTAGCCGAGGTAGCCGACCATGCCGCCGGTGAAGGGCGGCAGGCCGAGGTCGTGGGCGAGGTCGCGCGGGGTGTGCAGTGTTTCGAGGGTGGCGCGCAGCGCGGCGAGCGGGTCGCCGCCGGCCGGTACGCCGACGGGCGGGGTGCCCTGCCAGTGCGTCCGGCCGCCCTGCTCGGTGAGGGTGGCGGCGCTGCGGACGCCGACGAAGGAGTAGCGGGCCCAGGAACGTCCGTTCTCCGCCGACTCGAGGAGGAAGGTGCCGGGGCGGTCCGCGGCGAGCTTGCGGTAGAGCGCGACCGGGGTGTCGCCGTCGGCGAGCAGTTTGCGGGTGACCGGAATGACCCGGCGGTCGGTGGCGAGCTTGCGGAACGTCTCGAGGTCCATGGCGGCAGACCTTACTGACCGGGGGTGTGCGCGCCGCGGCCGGCGCGGTCCGCGGGGGTGTCCGTGAGCAGCACGTCGACGTCGAAGCAGGTGCGGGCGCCCGTGTGGCAGGCGGCGCCGACCTGGTCGACCTGGATGAGGACGGTGTCGGCGTCGCAGTCCAGGGCGACGGACTTCACGTGCTGGACGTGCCCGGAGGTGTCGCCCTTGACCCAGTACTCCTGGCGGCTGCGCGACCAGTAGGTGCATCGGCCGGTGGTCAGGGTGCGGTGCAGCGCCTCGTCGTCCATCCAGCCCAGCATCAGCACCTCGTGGGTGTCGTACTGCTGGGCGATGGCGGGCAGGAGGCCGTCGGGGCTGCGCTTGAGCCGTGCGGCGATCCGGGGGTCGAGGCGGCTGGGCCGGGACGTGCTGGTCATGGAGACCATTGTGCCGCGCGGGAGGGCGGCGCCCGGCCGCCGTCCACCGGTTGGAAGGGCGCGGCAGGGACGGGGCGGCGCGCACGCGCCTGGTCGAGGGGTGGCCGGCGACGGGTGTGCTGACCGGGCGGGTCACCGTAGGCTGGCTGCATGTCGACCCATGCCAAGCGTGAACGACTTCTCCTGGCCGATCTGCTGGAGACCGCGGGCCCGGAAGCGCCCACTCTGTGCGAGGGCTGGCGCACCCGCGACCTCGCCGCCCACGTGGTGGTGCGCGAGCGCCGCCCGGACGCCGCCGGCGGGATCCTGGTCAAGCAGCTCGCCCAGCGTCTGGAGCGGGTGACGGCGGAGTTCACCGCCAAGCCGTACGAGGAGCTGATCCAGCTCATCCGTACCGGCCCGCCACGCTTCTCGCCCTTCAACCTCAAGCAGATCGACGAGCTGTCGAACGTCGTCGAGTTCTACGTCCACACGGAGGACGTGCGCCGCGCGCGGCCCGACTGGACGCCGCGTGAGCTCGACCCGGTGTTCCAGGACACTCTGTGGTCGCGGCTGGAGCAGACCGCCCGGATGGTGGGCCGCGGCGCCGCCACGGGCCTGGTGCTGCGCCGCCCGGACGGCCGGACGGCGGTGGCCCACCGCGGCACGCCGGTGGTCACGGTGACCGGTGAGCCGTCGGAGCTGATGCTGTTCCTCTACGGGCGGCGTGAGGTGGCCCGGGTCGAGCTGGTGGGCGACGCGGACGCGATCGAGAAGCTGAACGCGTCCAAGCAGCCCGGCATCTGAATCCGGCCGATCCCGGGAACCGTCGGGCACCGCGGGACCGGAAGAAGAATTCCCGTGATCGAGGTCGCCATGACCAGCGTGTACGTCGACGGCGTGGCGAAGGCGCACGCGTTCCGCACCGGCGTCCCCGGCTTCGGGACCCGCACCCGGACGGACCTGGGCGACGGCTCCCTGCTCGTCACGGTCGGGGCGGGCGAGGGGGCGCAGCGGGATCTGGAGCTGTTGCTGAGCCGGGGCAGGCACCCATCGCGGGGCCGTGCCGCAGGGGGCGGTTCGGGAGGCGGGGCCGCCCGTCATCGTGTTGTCGGTGAAGGGCCTCCGCTTGTCGGTGAAGGGCCTCCGCGCGGAGTACGGGCGGCTGCGCGGCGAGGGCGTGGCCTTCGTCCAGGAGCCGCGAGGCCAGGGTCCGGTGCTCACCGCGGTCCTGGACGACACGGTCGGCGATCCGGTCCGGCTCGCCCGGCCCGAGGAGGACCGGGCGAGCCGGCCGGGCACCGTGCGTCCCGCCGCGACGGCGGGGCGGCAGCGGGCGTCGGGCGTCACCGCACCGGGTGGCCCGCTTCCCGCAGGGTCTGCTTGACCTGGCCGATGCGCAGGTCGCCGAAGTGGAAGACCGAGGCGGCCAGGACCGCGTCGGCGCCCGCGGCGACGGCGGGCGGGAAGTCGGCGAGCCGGCCCGCGCCGCCCGAGGCGATCACCGGGACGGTGACGTGTTTGCGGACGGCGGCGATCATGTCCAGGTCGTAGCCGTCCTTGGTGCCGTCCGCGTCCATGGAGTTGAGCAGGATCTCGCCCGCGCCCAGTTCCGCGGCCCGGTGGGCCCACTCGACGGCGTCGATGCCGGTGCCCCGGCGCCCGCCGTGCGTGGTGACCTCGAAGGAGCCGCCGGGCTCGGTGCGGCGGGCGTCGACCGACAGGACGAGGACCTGGCGGCCGAAACGCTCGGCGATCTCCCGGATGAGGTCCGGGCGGGCGATCGCGGCGGTGTTGACGCCGACCTTGTCGGCGCCCGCCCGCAGCAGTTTGTCCACGTCCTCGGTGGTGCGGACGCCGCCGCCCACGGTCAGCGGAATGAACACCTGTTCGGCGGTGCGGCGCACCACGTCGTAGGTGGTCTCGCGGTTGCCCGACGAGGCGGTGATGTCCAGGAACGTCAGCTCGTCGGCGCCCTCGGTGTCGTACACCTTGGCCATCTCGACGGGGTCGCCCGCGTCACGCAGGTTCTGGAAGTTGACGCCCTTGACGACCCGGCCGTTGTCCACGTCCAGGCAGGGGATGACTCGGACCGCCAGGGTCATGAGATCACGGCTCCTCTGAATGCTTCGACTTCCACCGACACCAGTACGCGCGAGTCCATGAAGCCCTCCACCACCAGGAGGGTCGTGACCGGGCGCACCGTGTCGAACAGCTCCTTGTGGGCGCGGCCCGCCGCGTCGATGTCCCGCGAGTGCGCGAGGTACACGCGCGTGCGGATCACGGAGTCGACGCCCAGCCCGAACTCGGCGATCGCCTCCAGGGCGCTGCCGAAGGCCGCCCTGGCCTGTTCGTACGGGTCGCCCTCCCCGTACAGCACATCGCCCTTGAACGCGGTCGTGCCGGCCACCAGGACGCGGTCGCCCGCCGCCACGGCGCGCGCGGATCCGAAGGACTCGTCCCAGGGGCTGTCGCCCCGCACGCGCCGTACGGTTTCGGAGGTCATCGGGCTGTGTCCTTTTTCAAGATGTGGCCTCCAGGGCCTCTTCCAGGGTGAACGCCTTCGCGTACAGGGCCTTGCCGACGATGGAGCCCTCGACGCCGAGCGGGACGAGCTCGGCGATGGCCCGCAGGTCGTCGAGCGACGACACGCCGCCGGAGGCGACGACGGGGCGGTCGGTGGCGGCGCAGACGTTCTTCAGCAGTTCCAGGTTGGGGCCCTGGAGGGTGCCGTCCTTGGCGATGTCGGTGACGACGTAACGGGCGCAGCCCTCCTTGTCGAGGCGCTCCAGCGTCTCGTAGAGGTCGCCGCCGTCGCGGGTCCAGCCGCGGCCGCGCAGCGTGGTGCCGCGTACGTCGAGGCCGACGGCGATCCTGTCGCCGTGCTCGGCGATGACCCCGGCGACCCACTCGGGGGTCTCCAGGGCGGCGGTGCCGAGGTTGACGCGGGTGCAGCCGGTGGCGAGGGCGGCGGCGAGGGTGTCGTCGTCGCGGATCCCGCCGGACAGTTCCACCTTGATGTCCATGGCGCCGGTGACCTCGGCGATCAGCGCGCGGTTGTCGCCGGTGCCGAACGCGGCGTCCAGGTCGACCAGGTGCAGCCACTGGGCTCCCGAGCGCTGCCAGGCGAGCGCGGCCTGGAGGGGGGAGCCGTAGGAGGTCTCGGTGCCGGACTCGCCGTGCACGAGGCGGACGGCCTGGCCGTCGCGGACGTCGACGGCGGGGAGGAGTTCGAGCTTGGCCATGTCGCTACAGGGTTCCGATCCAGTTGGTGAGGAGCTGGGCTCCGGCGTCGCCGGACTTCTCGGGGTGGAACTGTGTCGCCCACAGGGCGCCGTTCTCCACGGCGGCGACGAACGGTTTGCCGTGGGTGGACCAGGTGACCCTGGGTGCCCGCATCACCGGGTTGTCCACCTGGAGGGTCCAGTCGTGGACGGCGTAGGAGTGCACGAAGTAGAAGCGGGCGTCCGCGTCCAGGCCGGCGAAGAGCTCGGAGCCGGCCGCCACGTCCACGGTGTTCCAGCCCATGTGGGGCACGATGTCGGCCTGGAGCGGCGAGACCGTGCCGGGCCACTCGTCCATGCCCTCGGTCTCGACGCCGTGCTCGATGCCGCGGGCGAACAGGATCTGCATGCCGACGCAGATGCCCATGACGGGCCGGCCGCCGGACAGCCGGCGGTCGATGATCCAGTCGCCGCGCGCCTCCTTGAGACCCTTCATGCAGGCGGCGAAGGCGCCGACGCCGGGGACCAGCAGCCCGTCGGCGTTCATGGCGGTGTCGAAGTCGCGGGTTATCTCCACGTCGGCACCCGCGCGGGCGAGGGCGCGCTCGGCGGAGCGGACGTTGCCGAAGCCGTAGTCGAAGACCACGACCCGCTTGGTGGCACTCACGGTCACACCTCCAGCCGCAGGGCGCCCGCGGTGAGACACAGCACGGCGCCGACGGCGAGCACCGCGGTCACGCCCCTGGGCATCTTCTGCTTGGTGAACGAGACGACGCCGCCGACGAAGAACAGGCCGACGACGATCAGGACGGTGGACAGGCCGTTCATGCTTACAGGGCGCCCTTCGTGGAGGGCAGGATGCCCGCCGCGCGGGGGTCGCGCTCGGACGCGTACCGCAGGGCTCGGGCGAGGGCCTTGAACTGGCATTCGACGATGTGGTGCGCGTTGCGCCCGTACGGCACGTGCACGTGCAGCGCGACCTGGGCCTGGGCGACGAAGGACTCCAGGATGTGCCGGGTCATCGTGGTGTCGTACTCGCCGATCATCGGCGCCATCTTCTCGGGCTCGGTGTGCACGAGGTAGGGGCGGCCGGACAGGTCGACGGTGACCTGGGCGAGGGACTCGTCCAGCGGGACCGTGCAGTTGCCGAAGCGGTAGATGCCCACCTTGTCGCCGAGGGCCTGCTTGAAGGCGGCGCCGAGGGCCAGGGCGGTGTCCTCGATGGTGTGGTGCGAGTCGATGTGCAGGTCGCCCTCGGTCTTCACGGTCAGGTCGAACAGACCGTGCCGCCCGAGCTGGTCGAGCATGTGGTCGTAGAAGCCGACCCCGGTGGAGATCTCCGTCTTGCCCGTGCCGTCGAGGTCGATCTCGACGAGGACCGACGTCTCCTTCGTGGTCCGCTGGACGCGTCCTACGCGGCTCATGCGCTCTGCTCCTTCGGGAGTGTGGGGGCGGCCCCCACGTAGCTGACCAGTTCACCGACCGCGTCGAGGAACGCGTCGTTCTCGGCCGGGGTGCCCGCGGAGACCCGCAGCCATCCCGGTACGCCGTTGTCCCGGACCAGGACGCCCCGGTCGAGGATCTTCCGCCAGACCACGTGGGCGTCCGCGAACGTGCCGAACTGGACGAAGTTCGCGTCGGACTCGGTCACGTCGAAGCCGAGGGCGCGCAGTTCGGTGACCAGGCGGTCCCGCTCCCGCTTCAGCTGTTCGACGTACTTCAGCAGCGTGTCCGTGTGCTCCAGGGCGGCCAGCGCGGTCGCCTGGGTGACGGCGGACAGGTGGTAGGGCAGGCGGACGAGCTGTACGGCGTCCACGACGGCGGGGTGCGCGGCGAGGTAGCCGAGGCGCAGACCCGCCGCGCCGAACGCCTTCGACATGGTGCGGGAGACGACGAGGTTCGGGCGGCCCTCGATCAGCGGCAGCAGCGAGTCGCCGTGGCTGAACTCGATGTACGCCTCGTCCACGACCACCATCGACGGCCTCGCCGCCTGCGCTGCCTCGTACAGGGCGCGGACGGTCTCGGCGGGGACCGCGGTGCCGGTGGGGTTGTTGGGGGTGGTGACGAAGACGACGTCCGGGCGGTGCTCGGCGATCGCCTTCTCGGCGGCGGGCAGGTCGATGGTGAAGTCCTCGCCCCGGGGGCCGGAGATCCAGCCGGTGCCGGTGCCGCGCGCGATGAGTCCGTGCATCGAGTACGAGGGCTCGAAGCCGATCGCGGTGCGGCCGGGCCCGCCGAAGGTCTGCAGCAGCTGCTGGATGACCTCGTTGGAGCCGTTGGCGGCCCAGACGTTCTCCACTCCGACGGGGTGTCCGCCGGTCCTCGTCAGGTAGGCGGCCAGCCCGGTGCGCAGCTCGACCGCGTCCCGGTCGGGATAGCGGTTGAGGTGGCGGGCGGCCTGGCGGACCCGCTCGGCGATCCGCTCGACCAGCGGCTCGGGCAGCGGGTAGGGGTTCTCGTTGGTGTTCAGCCGTACGGGGACGTCGAGCTGGGGCGCGCCGTAGGGTGACTTGCCGCGCAGCTCGTCGCGTACGGGGAGGTCGTCGATGGTGACGCCCGTGGGGTCGGTGGTGTTGATGGCGTTCACTTGCTCTCCGGTACCTTCCAGCCGAACCGGGCCTTGATCGCCGCGCCGTGCGCGGGCAGGTCCTCCGCCTCGGCGAGCGTGACCACGTGGTGCGCGACATCGGCCAGCGCGTCCTCGGTGTAGTCGACGATGTGGATGCCGCGCAGGAAGGACTGGACGGACAGACCCGAGGAGTGGCAGGCGCAGCCGCCGGTGGGCAGGACGTGGTTGGAGCCGGCCGCGTAGTCGCCCAGGGAGACCGGGGACCAGGGGCCGACGAAGATCGCGCCGGCGTTGCGGACCCGGTCGGCGAGCGCGGCGGCGTCGGCGGTCTGGATCTCGAGGTGTTCGGCGCCGTAGGCGTCGACCACGCGCAGGCCCTCGTCGAGGCCGTCGACCAGGACGATCGCGGACTGGCGGCCGGCGAGGGCGGGGGCGATCCGGTCCTCGACGTGCCGGGCGGCGGCGACCTGGGGGGCCAGTTCCTTCTCCACGGCGTCCGCGAGAGTGGCGGAGTCGGTGACGAGGACGGCGGCGGCCAGCGGGTCGTGCTCGGCCTGGCTGATCAGGTCGGAGGCGACGTGCACCGGGTCGGCCGTGTCGTCGGCGAGGATCGCGATCTCGGTCGGCCCCGCCTCGGCGTCGATGCCGATGCGGCCCGTGAAATAGCGCTTCGCGGCGGCGACCCAGATGTTGCCGGGGCCGGTGACCATGGTGGCGGGCGGGCAGGACTCGGTGCCGTACGCGAACATGGCGACGGCGGTGGCGCCGCCCGCGGCGTACACCTCGTCGACGCCGAGCAGGGCGCACGCGGCGAGGATCGTCGGGTGCGGCAGCCCTCCGAACTCCTTCTGGGGCGGCGAGGCGAGCGCGACCGACTCGACGCCGGCCTCCTGGGCCGGGACCGCGTTCATGATCACCGAGGACGGGTAGACGGAGCGCCCGCCGGGCGCGTACAGGCCCACGCGGTCGACCGGCACCCACTTCTCGGTGACGGTGCCGCCGGGCACGACCTGGGTGGTGTGGGTCTCACGGCGCTGCGCGCGGTGCACGAGGCGGGCGCGGCGGATGGACTCCTCCAGGGCCGCGCGTACGGCCGGGTCCAGTCGCTCCAGCGCGTCGGTGAGCGCCCGGGCCGGGACCCGGACGGATTCCAGACGTACGCCGTCGAACCGCTCGGCGAAGTCGATCAGCGCCGCGTCGCCCCGATGGTGCACGTCCTCGCAGATGGGCCGCACCTTCTCGAGGGCGGCTGCGACGTCGAAGTCGGCTCGGGGCAGCAGGTCGCGCAGGGCGGGGCCCTCGGGGAGGGCGTCGCCGCGCAGATCGATTCGGGAGATCACGTGCTCAATTCTCTCAGACCCGCGTCGGGCGCCGTGCGGGCGTTCCAGTGACTGATACGCAGCCCCCTCGGTGACCCATTGTGCACACCGGGGAGATCTTTCTTACTTTCTGTGTTCGAGGGGTCACCCGGTGGGCATGAACCGTTGTACGCATACGAGTTGTACGAAGTGACGAACCCACGAGTATCCGGGAGGGGAGGGGAGGGCCGTGACCGAAGGGGAGGGACGACACGCCGGGGAGCTCCCGGACGACCTGACGGCGGCGGAGGCAGGCATGTGGCAGGCCTTCCGCAACGGCAGCGTGTACGACCTGAGCAGCGGGGACGCCGTCGTCGACGATCCGCACGGAGGGCATCCGTGGGGACCCGAGCGGACGGTCCGGGCCCGCATCGTGTGCTGGCTCCTGCTGGACGGCCCGCCGGCCCTGGCCGGCCGGGTCTCCTCGCTGAAGCTGGTCGGGGTGCGGATCAGCGGTGTGCTGGACCTCGCGGGCGGCACGGTGGCGCCGTACGTGGAGATGCGCGACTGCCGCTTCGAGCGGGACGTGCTGCTGCCGGAGGCCCGCTTCACGACGGTGCGGATGGTGGACTGCTCGGTGCCGCGGCTGGAGGCGGCCCGGCTGCAGACCGAGGGCGATCTGCATCTGCCGCGCTGCCGTTTCCTGGGAGGCATACGGCTCACCGACGCCCGGATCGGTACGGATCTGCTGCTCAACCAGGCGGTCGTGCACCGCGACCGCAGCGGCCGGTCGATCGCCGCGGACGGCATGACCGTCGGCCAGGACCTCCAGGCCGAGCTGCTGGAGTCGCACGGCGAGCTGAGCCTGCGCAGCGCGACGATAGGCGTCTCGGTGAATCTGCGCGGGGCCCGGCTGGTGAACCCGTCCGCCCGGCTCGCGCTGAACGCGCCGCAGCTGACCGTCGAGCGGTCGCTGTATCTGACGCCGGCCGGGGTCGGCGCGCAGGCGCGCAGCGGGATGACACCGGCGCGCGGGACACGGATCCAGCGCTTCGAGTGCCGGGGCGGGGTGCGGCTGGACGACGGTCGGTTCGGGGACGCGGTCGACTTCGAGCGGGCCCGGTTCACCCTGACCGACGATCAGGAGCTGTCGCTGCGCCGGGTGCAGACACCGGAGCTGCGGTTCCTCGGGGAGCGGCCGGCCCGCGGAAGCGTGACGCTGTCGGGGGCGCGGGTGGTCAACCTGATCGACCGGGCGGACAGCTGGCCGGGCCCCGGCCGGCTGCACATGGGCGGCTTCGCCTACGAGAACCTGGTGCCGCGCGGGCCGTTCCCGCTGGAGCTGCGACTGCGGTGGGTGGCCGCGGCGAGCGCCGAGTACAACCCGGAGCCGTACGAGCGGCTGGCCGCCGTGCTGCGGGCGGGCGGCGAGGAGGAGGACGCGCGCGAGGTGCTGCTCGCCAAGCAGCGCCGGCGCCGCGAGGGCCTGCCTCCGGCGGCCAGGCTGTGGGGCTACGCGCAGGACTGGACGGTCGCCTACGGCTACCGGCCGGGGCGGGCCGCGGTGTGGATGGCGGTGCTGTGGGCGGGCGGTTCGCTGGCGTTCGCGCACGCGCACCATCCACCGCTCGAGAGCGGCGAGCATCCTGCGCGGAACCCGCCCCTCTTCGCCCTGGACCTGCTGCTGCCGGTGATCGACCTGGGCCAGGCGGGGTTCTGGCAGCTGCGCGGCGGCTGGCAGTGGCTCGCGACCGCTTTCGTCCTGCTCGGCTGGATCCTCGCCACGACGGTGGCGGCGGGGGCGACCCGGACCCTGCGCCGCGGCTGACAGGCCCACCGGGCCCCTGTCCGGCCCCACGGCCCCCGGCCGGTGACACGACCCGGCCCCCGGCCCCTCACCACGCCCCGGTCCCACCCGTGCCCCGGCTCCCGACCGCATCCCGGACGACCTCTGTCGGGCCTGTGACCAGCCGTTCGGCCGGCTGTGGCCGGCCCCTGACCCGCCCCGGAAGGGCCGCCTCCTTTTTACCCGGCCTTGACCGGATGGCGTACAACCTTCCGTAACTTCCGTGAAGGGTCTGGCGCCGCTGTGACCTGCGGTCCTTCAATGGTCGACACCATGGCTCTGCTGCAGGCGTTCACCCGCGCGTCCCGGGTGCGAGGAAAGACGGGCACCGCCCGGCCCGTCGCCCTCGTGCTGCCCGCGGACACCGAGGTGCTGCTCGACGCCCCCGACGAGGTACTGGGGCCGGTCCTGGTCGGGGCCGCGGGCGGCGACCCCGCGCCCGCCGTCGGCCTGCTCGCCGCCACCCGGCGCCACGGGGCGTGGGAGCACCGCGACCGGTACGTGCGGAAGCTGGCCGTCTTCGCCCGCTCGCGCCCCGGGTGGCTGGACACCTGGCGCGCCCACGACCCGCACAACCCCGACGGGCTGCTCGTGGACGCCCAGCGGGCTGTGCACCGCGCCTGGGACTCACCGGTGCGTGCCGAACTGCTGCGCGAGGTGAGCCCGTTGATCACGGCCGCCGCGCGGGCCGACCACCGCGACCCGGTGCCGTGGCGGCTCGCCCTGGACCACGCCCGCGGCGCCCGTGCCGGGCACCGGTACTTCCAGGAGCTGTGGGAGGCCGCGGTCCGCCGCGCCCCGCACCACTACGGCTGTCATGTGGCGGCGCTGCGCTACCTGTCGTCCTCCTGGCAGGGCGCGCACCTCGCGTGCTTCGACTTCGCCGACCAGGCCGCGCAGGACGCGCCGGACGGCTCGCTCGCGCAGGCCCTGCCGCTGCGGGCGGCCTTCGGGTATCTCACCGAGGGCGGCGGCCCCGAGGTGCCGCGCGAGCGGCTCGACGCGGCGGCCGACCGCGCTCAGTCCCTGTCCGCCCGGCTTCCGGCGGCCCACCCCCGGCCGGCCGACCTGCGCAACCTGCTGGCCTACGTCCTGCTGCGCCTGGAGCGCCGGCCGGACGCCCTGGAGCAGCTGCGGCTCACCGGCCCGTACGCCACCTCCACACCCTGGGACCGGGAAGCGGAGGATCCCCTCGGCCGGTTCCTGGAGGTGCGCCGGAGCCTGTCCGAGGCGGTGGCCACCGGCCCTTCGGGGGACTCTCCCGCGGGCTCCCCGCATCCACGGAGTGAACGGGGCCGTCGGGTCCGGTTCGGCGACCATTAGGCTTTTGCGTCGTGACCACCGCCCGGCTCCCGCTCTTCCCCCTGAACTCGGTGCTGTTTCCCGGGCTCGTGCTTCCGCTGAACATCTTCGAGGAGCGCTATCGCGCCATGATGCGCGAGCTTCTGAAGAAACCGGAGGACGGGCCGCGCCGGTTCGCCGTCGTGACGATCCGCGACGGCCACGAGGTCGCGTCGACCGCCCCCGGCCTGCCGGACCCGACGGCCGTGCCCGAGCAGGGTCCCACGGCGGGTTTCGGCACCGACCCGCTCCGGTCCTTCCACAAGGTGGGCTGCGTGGCCGACGCGGCGACGATCCGGGAGCGGGCCGACGGCACCTTCGAGGTGCTGGCGACGGGGACGACGCGGGCGCGGCTGCTGTCGGTCGACGCCTCCGGGCCGTTCCTGACGGCCGAGCTGGAGCCGGTGCTCGAGGCGCCCGGCGAAGGGGCGGGGGCGCTCGCCGAAGGGGTGCTGCGGGCCTTCCGCCAGTACCAGAAGCGGCTGGCGGGGGCACGGGAGCGGTCACTGGCGACCGGTGCGGAACTGCCGGACGAACCGGGGGTCGTGTCCTATCTGGTCGCCGCCGCGATGATGCTCGACACGCCGACGAAGCAGCGTCTGCTCCAGGCACCGGACACGGCGTCCCGGCTCCGCGACGAGCTGAAACTCCTGCGCACGGAGACGGCCATCATCCGTAACCTGCCGTCGCTGCCGGCGGCGGAGCTGACCCGCGGGCCGACGCACCTCAACTGACGTACGACAGGAACAGGGCCGGGATGACGAAGAAGCCGAAGAAACAGCAGCAGTCGGGCGGTACGCCCGCGACGGTGGCACTCACCTCGGCCGGGGTGCCGTTCACGGTCCACTCCTACGACCACGATCCCTCCCACCCGTCCTACGGCGAGGAGGCGGCCGAGGCGATGGGTGTCTCCCCCGACCGGGTCTTCAAGACGCTGGTGGCGGACGTCGACGGCACGCTGACGGTGGCGGTGGTCCCGGTGGCGGGCCAGCTGGACCTGAAGGGCCTGGCGGCGGCGGTCGGCGGCAAACGGGCCGCGATGGCCGACCCCGCCCTCGCGGAACGCACCACGGGCTACGTCCGAGGCGGCATCTCGCCCCTCGGCCAGCGCAAGAAGCTGCGTACGGTGCTGGACGACTCGGCCGGCCGGCACGAGACGATCTGCGTGTCGGCCGGCCGCCGCGGTCTGGAGGTCGAGCTCTCCCCCGCCGACCTGGCCGGGCTGACCTCGGCGGTACTCGCCCCGATCGGGCGTGCCTGACCTCTCGACGGGCCCTGCCTCTTCGGCCGGCCGGAAGAGGCAGGGCGAGGAGAACCCGCAAGCGCAGGTGGCGTACCGGGAAGGGCCGGGCGAATCACGGCAGGCGCCCGGCCTGACACCATCACGGCCGGCCCGGCCGGCCCGGCCGGGCCACAGGGTCTGTCCGCCGGGCAGGCCCTACGCCTTCGGGAATCCGCCGTACGGAGGCTGCGGGATGTACGGGTCGGCCGGCGGGTGGGGGCCGGGGTCGCGGGGGCCGAACAGCGCGATCAGGCCCAGGTGGACGACCAGCCCGGCGAACGGCCAGGCCAGCAGCGCCCCCTTGGCGCTCAGCTTCAGCGGCGCGTCGAACGCCACGCCCGTGCCCACGTCCCTCGCGTGGGCGACGACGTCCTGCGCGGGCCCGAGCCACACCCCGAGCCGCCACGCGAGCAGCGACCCGAACAGCCCGCCGACCCCGAGCGCCACCACCAGCGGCACTCCCCCGCGCCGGCGCACGAGGAACGCGGCGAGCGCGCTCACCGCGCCGAAGGCCAGCGCGAGCAGCGTGAACGTCCCGTCCACGCCGATGGCCTGCTCGCCCTCGGTGTCCTTGAGGTAGACGACCCAGTTGTCGCCCGCGACGTCGCCCACCAGCGGGACGCGCGGCGCCAGCCACCACCACAGCACCCCGAGCAGCACCCCGCCGAGCGCCACCGCCACCGTGGCGACGGCGGCCTCACGCAGTTCCGTCCTCATGCCGGGGCCGTCCTGTTCGTACCAGCCGTACCACCCCGCCCGGTCGCCCTGCCCGGCGGACCCGGTGGCCGCGTCGTCCGAAGCCGCCCCGTCCGCGGAGGCGGCGGCCACCTGCCCGGCGGACGGCGACTGCCACCCGCCGTGCGGGGAGTGTTCATGCGGAGGCGGTGGTGGTGTCAGAGGTGCGCTCACCCTGACATCGTGCCAGGCCCGGCCGTGCGGCGTGGCACCGGACGGGTCACCGGCGGATCCCCGGACGGCTCAGCGGACGGCGGCCCTGCGGTACGCCCAGGTCGCCACGGCCAGCGAGAGCACGCCGACCACCCCGCACACCACGAGGTCGCCGAGGACCAGCGCCCAGTCGGGATGCGGCGCGAAGGTCCGCGCGAGGGCCTCGACACCGTACGTCGACGGCAGCAGGTCCCGGACCACACGCACCGCCTCCGGCAGCCGCTCCGCCGGCAGCACGCCCAGCAGCAGGGCCGCCGACATGCCCAGCTGGCCGAGCAGCGTGGCGAACTCGGGCCGCGGCGCGAGCAGTCCCAGGGCGGCCCCCAGCCCGGCGAGCGCGGCACCCGAGAGCGGGATCACCGCTACCAGCACCCACAGATGCGCCATCGGCAGCCCGAACAGCGCGCACCCGAAGGCCGCCGTCACCACGGTTCCCGGCACGGTGAACGAGGCGTAGGCGCCGGCCGCGCCCAGCACCACCGCGGCCGGCGGCACCGGCAGCGTCGCGTAGTGGTCGAGTCCGCCGCTGGCCCGCAGCTGTCCGAAGTACTGCGCGAGGAGGTTGAGCGCGACGAAGGCGACGACCAGGACGGCCGATCCGGCCACCACCGCCCGCGCCTCGGAGCCGCCGTCCACGACCCCGCGCATCAGGATCATGATCCCGACGGACTGGAAGGTCGCCACGAACAGCAGCGGGATGCGCGCCACCCGCGCCCGGGAGAGCTGCGCCCGGTACACGGCCGCCAGCGACGGCCACAGCCGCGCCCGGGGCCCGAGCACGGCCGGTTCCGGCGCGGTCTCCTCCTCGGTCAGGACGGCGCCCGGCAGGACATCGGCGGGTACGACACTCACGTCGCGCTGCTCCCCTTCACTCGGAGGTTCGCCCGGATCCACTCCGGCCGTCGTCCTGTTCCGTACGGATACGGCGCCCGGTGTACTCACGGGCCCGCCGCTCACGCCTTCACCAGCCCCTGCCGCACGGCACCGCCCAGCGCCAGGTACACGTCCTCCAGACTGGGCGTGGTGAGCGTGAAGTCGTCCAGGGCGGCGAAGGCGGCGCCGCCGGTGACGGTGGCGACGACGGTACGGGCCTCCTCCGGCCCGAGCCGCAGCGTCCAGCGGCGGCCGGATTCGGCGGCGCGGTCCTGGAGCGCGGCGACCTCCGGCACGTGCAGCGGGGCCGCCTCGCGCCACACCAGGTCGACCCGGACCTCGCCCGCGACCTGTTCCTTCAGTCCGGACGGGCTGTCGCAGGCGATCACCCGGCCCCGGTCGAGCACGGCGACCCGGTCGAGGACGGTCTCGGCCTCGATGACGTTGTGGGTGACCAGCAGCACGGTGGTGTCCTGTTCGGCCCGGCGCCGGTCGACGGCGGCCCACACGGCGCGCCGCGCCACCGGGTCCATGCCGGCGGTGGGTTCGTCGAGCACCAGCAGGGGCCGCTCGCCGACCAGCGAGGCGGCGAAGCAGGCCAGCCGGCGCTGGCCGCCGGACAGCTTCTTCAGGGGGCGTGCGGCGATCGGGGTGAGCCCGAGTTCGTCGAGGACGTCGTCGCGCTCCGCGCACGCCCGCTTCCTGTCGAGGCCGCGCAGCCGCGCGGTGGTCTCCACGGCGAGGGACACGGTCAGCTCGTCGAGGGCGGTGGACTCCTGCCCGAGGTAGGCGAGGATCCGCGCGGCCCGCTCGGGGTGGCGCACGATGTCGTGGCCGAGGATCCGGACGCTGCCGCGGTCGGGCCGCATCAGCCCGGTGATCTGGCGGACGAGGGTGGACTTGCCGGCACCGTTCGGCCCGAGCAGTCCGAAGATCTCGCCGCGCCGGACGTCGAGCGCGACGTCGTCGGTGGCCCGGACCTCGGGGGTCGCCGGCACGCCGCGGCGTCCGCGGGCCGCCGGATAGGTCTTGGTCAGCCCGCGCACCGCGCACACGATGTCACCATCGTGCCGGAATGCCTGTACCGCGCGCGTACTCACAAGGAACGAGACTACGGGGTCCGCGCCCCCGCTCCGCTCCCGGGTCGACCGATCGCCCCAAATCCCCCGGTAGAACGACGAACCCGCCGCAAGGCACCGGCCCGGGTGCCGAGGTCACTCCCCGGCCGGGGCGTGCTCCGTCCCCGTGCGTACGTCCAGCTCGCGCCAGAAGCCCGCACGGATGGCGTACCGGTCGCGTTCGTCGATCTGGTCGTCCTTGTGGGCGAGCAGGCCGAAGCGGGCGGCGTAGCGCAGCAGTTCGCCGTCGACGCGGTGCGGGATGCGGGGGTACATGCCGGACAGCTTCTGGATGCCGCCCTGCTCCCCCAGCCGCTCCACCCAGCGGCGGGCGAAGACCTGCCCCACCTCGAAGGGGTCCCCGCCGACCGTGGTGATGTCCTCCTCGCGGTCGGCCCACCGTTGCTCCGCCGTGGTCAGCTGGGCGAGCGTCGGCATCGAGGCGGCTTCGGGGGGCTCGGCGACGGGCCGGTCGACCCAGCCCTTGTCGGAGGACCAGCGCAGGGTGGCGGACTGCGGCTGGGGGGGCTGGGTGTGCGTGGCGCCGGGGCCGCGCAGGGCCGCCAGGTCCTTGGGGGTGGGTACACCCTTGGCGGCGGGGGCCCGGTCACCGGTGCCGTTGTGCCCGGTACCGGCCGGGTGCGGCGGCTCGTGCGCGTCCGGCTCCTCCTCCGGGGCGTGCGCGGACTCCGGCAGGGGGGCGGAGAGGATGGCGGCGATCTCGGGACGGGGTGTGGGAGGCGGGGCGCACACCCCGGAGTGGTCCTTGGCCCGCACCGCCTTGGTGATCCAGGCACGGTCCAGCACCCGGCGTTCGTCGGCCTCGGCGACCAGGTCCTCGGACTGGTTGTAGTCGCCGTCGGCGGCCTGGACGGCCCACAGGTGGACGGCGACGCCGTGCTCCTTCGCCGCCATCATGCCGGGCAGCAGATCGCCGTCGCCGGTGACCAGGACGATGTCGGAGCAGGCGCGGTTGCGGGCCAGCTCGGTCAACTCGGCGTGCATGGCGGCGTCTACGCCCTTCTGCGCCCAGCGCCCGTCGCTGCGGGTCAGAGCCCCCAGCCGGACGGTGACCCTGGGCATCACCCGCAGCCGGCGGTGTTCGGGCTGCGGGACCCGGTCGGGGGCGCCGTCGAACCAGTAGATGCGCAGCAGGGGCCGGCTCGTGTCGGACTCGGCACGCTCGCGCAGTCCTTGGATGAGGGCGGCGTGATCGACGGTGATCCGGGACCGCGAGGGCTCTCCGGCGAGGAGACTGGCGGCGGCCCCCAGCAGATACCCGGCGTCCACCAGGACGATGCAGCGGTCCACGCGTTCCACCCTCTTTCCGGGAGGTTTGCTTCGGGCTTGCTTCGAGTCTGCCCGACCGCGCCGGGGTTAACGGCCCGAACTCGATCTTCGGCGTGGCGTTTCCACACTTCCTTCGCCGACCCACCCTGTCACACAGGGTAATTGTCCGACATGCGGTGACTGTTCCGCCATGTGAGTCTGATCCCGGTCCTGGCATCCAGGGCCTCGCGTTCGGATCGGGCCGGGTC
>NZ_JBHXQZ010000029.1:0-78389 GCF_042717095.1 Streptomyces sp. NPDC058632
TTAGTCCCGCTCGGCGGGACCGACCCCTACACCCCGCTCGCATCCCCACCCGGGCGGGCCCGCAACCCGTTATGCTTTTGGTTCCGGGCCCCCTGGCGTGTGGCCGGTCTACTTCGCCTGCGGCTTGCGTACCGTCAGGTGGAGTTCCTTCAGGCGGGCCTCGTCCAGCTCGGTCGGGGCGCCCATCATCAGGTCCTGGGCGTTGCCGTTGAGCGGGAAGGCGATGGTCTCGCGGATGCTGGGCTCGTCGGCGAGCAGCATGACGATACGGTCGATGCCGGGCGCGATGCCGCCGTGCGGCGGGGCGCCGAAGCGGAACGCGCGCAGCATGCCGGCGAACTTCTCCTCGACCGTCCCGCGGTCGTAGCCCGCGATCTCGAAGGCCTTGATCATGACGTCCGGCTCGTGGTTCCGGATCGCGCCCGAGGACAGCTCGACACCGTTGCAGACGATGTCGTACTGCCAGCCCAGGATGTCCAGCGGGTCCTGGGTCTCCAGGGCCTCCAGGCCGCCCTGCGGCATCGAGAAGGGGTTGTGCGAGAAGTCGATCGCGCCGGTGTCCTCGTCCTTCTCGTACATCGGGAAGTCGACGATCCAGCAGAAGCGGAAGACGTCCTCCTCGAACTGCCCGGCCCGCTTGGCGGCCTCGACGCGGACCGCGCCCATGATCTTCGAGACCTCGTCGAACTCGCCCGCGCCGAAGAACACCGCGTGACCGGGGGCCAGCGAGAGCCGCTTGGTCAGCTCGGCGACGTTCTCCTCGGTGAGGAACTTCGCGATCGGGCCGGACAGCGCACCGTCCTCGCCGACCCGTACCCACGCCAGGCCCTTCGCGCCCTGCGTGACCGCGTAGTCACCGAGCTGGTCGAAGAACCTGCGCGGCTGGCCGGAGACGTCCGGCACCGGCAGCGCGCGCACGTGCTTGCCGGCGAACGCCTTGAACTCCGAGCCCTCGAAGACGTCGGTGATGTCGGCGAGCTCCAGCTTGGCGCGCAGGTCCGGCTTGTCGGAGCCGTACTTCAGCATCGCCTCGCGGAACGGGATCCGCGGGAACGGGGACGTCACGTGGCGGCCGTTGCCGAACTCCTCGAACAGCTCGGTCATCAGCTTCTCGATCGGCTGGAAGACGTCCTCCTGCTCGACGAAGCTCATCTCCACGTCGAGCTGGTAGAACTCGCCCGGCGAACGGTCCGCGCGGGCGTCCTCGTCACGGAAGCAGGGCGCGATCTGGAAGTAGCGGTCGAAGCCGGAGACCATCAGCAGCTGCTTGAACTGCTGCGGAGCCTGCGGCAGCGCGTAGAACCTGCCCGCGTTGAGGCGCGACGGGACGACGAAGTCGCGGGCGCCCTCGGGGGAGGTGGCGCTGAGGATCGGCGTCGCCATCTCGTTGAAGCCCAGCGCCGTCATCTTGTGGCGGATGGCCGAGATCACCGACGTCCGCAGCAGGATGTTGCGGTGCATGCGCTCACGGCGCAGGTCCAGGAAGCGGTACTCCAGGCGCCGCTCCTCGTTGACCCCGTCCTCGGCGTTGATCGTGAAGGGGAGCGGAGCCGCCGCGCCCAGCACCTCGACCTCGCCGACCTCGACCTCGACCTCGCCGGTCGGCAGTTCGGGGTTGACGTTCTCCGTGCCGCGGGAGACGACCTTGCCGTCGATCCGGACGACGGTCTCCTTGGAGAGCCGGTCCAGGGCCTCGTAGGCGGGCGTGCCGGGACGGGCCACGAGCTGCGTGATGCCGTAGTGATCGCGCAGATCGATGAAGAGGATGCCGCCCAGGTCGCGCCGATTGTGCAGCCAGCCGCTCAACCGGACGTCGGTGCCGACGTCAGAGGCGCGGAGCTCGCCGCAGGTGTGGGACCTGTACCGATGCATCGTCGTTCATCCAGCCTTCGCGGATCGGGGTCTTGGTGTCGGGGCCGTTGTTTCACGTGAAACTCCCCCAAGCCTACCGGCCGGTCCACGATCGCTTCCCCAGGATTACCGGCCGGACCCGCGGACGTCGCCGGTGGCATTTTCCTCACGAATCTCCATAAAGTGGGGCAATGCGCACTGGTGAGTTCCTGCCTTCCGTGAGGGACGTCCTCGCCCTCGTCGAGACCGGGAGATGGCACTGGGACACAGCAGCCGGGCTGGTGACGGTCGACGAGGTCTCGGCGCGGCTCCTGGGGCTGCCCGCCGAGCAGGTCACCCTCACGGAGGCCCAGGTACGGGCGCGGCTGCACCCGGTCGACTGGAACGAGATCACCGCGGTGGTCCAGCTCGCCGTCGCCGAAGGCACTCTCGCCGAGGTACGCATCCGGATCATGGACGACCAGGGGCGGGTCGTACGGGTGGTGCGCAGCCGCTCCAAGCCGACCTTCGACCCCCTGCGCAAGGCGTACCTGCTCACCGGGATCCTTCAGGAGGTCACCGATCCGGCACCCGGCACCCCCGCCGGCCGCAACGCGGTCACCGGCGACTGGCGCCGGTCCCGGGAGGCGTTCCTGCTGGACGCGGGCAGGGCGCTGGCCGAGGCGCGCTCGACACAGGAGGTGCTGCGGGTCGCGGCGAACCTCTCGATGCCGGGCTTCTCACCGGACGGACTCGCGGTGTACGGCGTGACGGGCGACCAGCTCACCGTCATCGGCCACCACGGACCGGAGCCCGACTCCGAAGGTCCGTTCTCCATGCCTCTGGACACGACCTTCCCGGCCGCCGAGGTGGCCCGGACGGGCCGCGCGATCTATGTGTCCAGCCCACAGCAGTATCAGGCCCGCTATCCCCTCACCTGGCCGCTGGCCGAACGCTTCGGCCACCAGTCCTGGGCCTTCCTGCCGCTGACGGCGGCCGGCCGCACGATGGGCACCTGGATGGCGGTCTTCGCCCACCCGGTCGCCTTCACCCCCGACGAGCGGTCGGTGCTGACCACCGTGGCGCGGATGCTGGCCCAGGCGCTGACCCGCGCGGGCACCGCCGAGAGCGAGCGGGCCCTCACCGACGGCCTGCAGCGCTCGATGCTGCCCAGGCTCGGCCCGCAGCGCATCCCGGGGATGAGCGTTGCCGCGCGGTACGTCCCCACCGGCGGCGGCCTCCAGGTCGGCGGCGACTGGTACGACGTGATCACGCTGCCGAACGAACGGTTCGCCCTGGTCATCGGGGATGTGCAGGGGCACGACGTACGGGCCGCCGGGCTCATGGGCCAGCTGCGCATAGCCCTGCGGGCGTACGCCTCCGAGGGACACCGGCCCGACGCCGTGCTCTCCCGCGCCTCCCGCTTCCTGTACGGGATCAACGAGGCGGACCCCGCCGATCCGCGCTACGCGACGTGCCTGTACGTCGAGGTGGACCCCGCCGGCGGGGTGCTGGACATCGCCCGCGCGGGACACCACGATCCCGCGGTCCGCATGCCCGACGCGACCGTACTGACCCGGCAGACGGCCGGCGGGGTCCCCCTGGGCATCGACCCGGGCGCCGACTACCCCACCACCCGCATGGTCCTGGAGCCCGGAGAGACCATGCTGGTTTGCACGGACGGGCTGATCGAGACCGGCGGCCACGACCTGGACACCGGCTGGCGGCGACTGCGCACCGTCCTCGAACGCCACCGGGGCAGCCTGGAGGAACTGGCCGACGCCCTGGTGCAGGCGGTCCACGGCCCCTCCTCGCACCACACCACCGGCCCCCTGACCGACCGCCGCGAGGACGACATCGCCCTGCTGCTGCTCACCCGGCAGGCCGAGGGCCCCGGCGCCGGTCCGGGCACGCTGCGGTCGGCGCTGCGCCGCACCATGCTGACGGTGGAGCAGTCCGAGCCGGAACGGATCGCGGAGGCCCGGCAGCACCTGCGCGAGCTGCTGCACGACTGGTGCTCGCCGGACCAGGTCGACTCGGCGGTCCTGCTCCTGTCGGAGGTGCTCACCAACGTCCTCGTGCACACCGACGCCGACGCCCTCCTCCAAGCCGAGGTCATCAGCGGGCCCGAGGGACGCCGGATGCACATCGAGGTCACCGACGGGGGCCCCGACCTCCCGCACATCCGCACACCGGGCGAGCTGGCGTCCTCCGGTCGCGGCCTGCTCCTGATCGAACTCCTGGCCCACACCTGGGGCGTCTCCCCACGCGGCAAGGGCAAGAGCATCTGGTTCGAGCTGGACGAGTCGGACACCCCGCCCGAGGGGGCCGACGGGACCGAGAGGACCGCTGCCTCGACGCCCCCCGAGGACCGCAAGCTCCACGAGGACCGCACCACCCCGTGAAGGCCCTCGTCATCCTCCGGTGCAGCGCCCGCAGGAGCACCGTACCGGGCAGGGCGTACCGGGCAGGGCGAGCAGTACGGGAAGCACTGCCGCCCGGAACTGCACGCAGCGCCGGGAACGGCCGACGGCCCCGCCCGGGATCGGACGGGGCCGCCACACGCTCGGCGGGTCAGGACTCCTGCGGCCCCGATGCCGACATGCCGTGCACGGCCGGAATGGTCCCCAGGCGGCCCTTCTGGAAGTCGTCGAAGGCCTGCTGGAGCTCCTCGCGGGTGTTCATCACGAACGGGCCGTAGTGGGCCATCGGCTCGCGGATCGGGCGGCCGCCGAGCAGGACGACGTCCAGGTCCGGCGTGTTCGAGTCCTGCCGCTCGTCCGCGCGGACGGTCAGCGAGCCACCGGCGCCGAAGACGGCCGTCTGCCCCATGTGGACCGGACGGCGGTCGGTTCCGACCGTGCCGCGGCCGGCCATCACGTAGGCGAGGCCGTTGAAGTCCTCGCGCCAGGGCAGGGTGATCCCGGCTCCCGGCGCCAGGGTCGCGTGGATCATCGTGATCGGCGTGTGCGTGATGCCGGGGCCCTCGTGACCGTCCAGCTCACCGGCGATGACGCGAAGGAGCGCGCCGCCGTCGGGGGAGGTGAGCAGTTGGACGCTGCCGCTGCGGATGTCCTGGTAGCGCGGCGCCATCATCTTGTCCCTGGCCGGCAGGTTCACCCACAGCTGGAGGCCGTGGAACAGCCCGCCGGACACGACCAGGTGCTCCGGCGGCGCCTCGATGTGCAGCAGGCCCGCGCCCGCCGTCATCCACTGGGTGTCGCCGTTGGTGATGGTGCCGCCGCCGCCCTGGCTGTCCTGGTGGTCGAAGATGCCGTCGACGATGTAGGTGACGGTCTCGAAGCCGCGGTGCGGGTGCCAGGGGGTCCCCTTGGGCTCCCCCGGCGCGTAGTCCACCTCACCCATCTGGTCCATCATGATGAACGGGTCGAGATGGCGGTAGTTGATCCCGGCGAACGCCCGGCGCACCGGGAAGCCCTCACCCTCGAAACCGCTCGGCGCGGTGGTGACGGTGAGCACGGGGCGTGCCACGGCGTCGGCCGGAGCGGCCACACGGGGGAGCGTCAGCGGGTTCTCGACGGTCACTGCAGGCATGTCGGTACCTCTCTCTCGTACGGCCATTTTAGTTGAGCATTGAACTTTCTGCCACTGCCAACAGAGAAAGCCCGGAGGGCATTCCCTCCGGGCTCGGCAGGCTCCTCGACCGGCGTCGGCCACCCGCCCGTCACGCGACGTCCAGAAGACTCGTGAAGATCTTGGTGAAGGGCTGCCCGGCCGCAGGCAGGGTGGCCCCTTTCTCTATGTGAAGTCCGACAGCCCGCGCAGGGCCTGCAACGTGACCGTCGCGGCCAGGATCTGCGGCGGCATACCCGGCCGCTCGTTCACCGACGGGTACATGTCCGCGAACACCTCCGCCGGAAACAGTGCCCCGCGATGTTCGGCCAGGAACGCGACCACACTCCCTGCCGGGATCAGCCCCCGCAGGTCTCCCACACATCCGGCCCGACCGTCTCCCCGGCCCATTCCCCCATCACCACAAGAAAGAGTCTGGCCCCGCCGCTCGCGCGCCGGGGCCAGAACCCCAAGATCTTCATGAGTCTTCTGGACCGGGCAGGGGGCCTGGACCTGCATTCCCCGTCCATGGCCTCCCGAGGCAGAACACCTCAGTCCTCCTCGGCCAGGGGGACCCAAGGGGCTTCCTGGGCCACCCCTGGCCGGCGGGCCCCGCCCGGCTGCTTCCGGCGGTGGCGGCGACGGTGGTGTTGACGTCGTACCTCACGATCGAGCTGCCCACCCGGCACGCCCTGGAGACGCCGCCGGCGGACGGGCTGCGGGCGGCGTGGGCGCCGCCGGGGATCCGCTGGTCAGTCCGCGCGGCAGAGCGTGTCCTTCGCGGGCATCTCGCCCTCGACGAGGTAGCGCGTGGCGGTGTTCAACGCGCAGGAGTTCTTGCCCAGGACGTAGACGCCGTGCCCGCTGTCGTCGACGCTGACCAGCCGGGCGCGGTCGCCGAACTTCTCGCGCAGCATCTTCCCGCCCCGGTGCGGGGTCGACGCGTCCCGCCGGTTCTGCAGGAGCAGCACGTTGCGCGGGCCCTCGGCGTCGATCTCCACCGGCGGTTCGGCGGGGGCGTACGGCCAGAAGGCGCACGGTGTGATGTTGGCGGTGGCGGCGCCGTACAGCGGGTAGCGTTCGCGGTCCTCGGCGACGCCCCGCCGGTAGGTGTTGACGTCCTCGGGCCATTCGACGTCGTTGCAGGTGACGGAGAGGAACACGGTCAGGGCGTTGTCGACCGGCGACAGCGCCCCGTCCGTCCCTTCCTCCTGGGCGGCCGACAGGCCGCGGGCCGCCGCCTCGTCGCCTTCGAGCATCGCCTGCCAGGTCTGTGCCAGCTTGGGGTACTGCGTCTGCTTGAACAGGTGGCCGAACGTCAGGAGCCGGAAGAGGCTGCCGTCGATCCCCGCGACCGGAGCCTTGTCGAGTTTGCCGGCGATGGCGAGGTAGGACGCCCGGACCTGTTCGGGTGTGCGGCCCAGGCCGTAGCTGTCGTGCCGGCGGGCGGCCCACTTCGCGAAGTCCGGCAGGGTCTGTTCCATACCGAGCGCGTAGCGGCGCATGCCGTCGCGGTCGAGGTGGGTGTCTCCTATGTTGCTGTCGAGCACGATCCGGTCGGCGCGCTCGGGGAACATCGACGCGTAGGCGGCGCCGAGTGCCGTGCCGTAGGAGTAGCCCAGGTAGCTGGTCTTCTCCTCGCCGAGCGCGGCCCGGATCCGGTCCAGGTCGCGGGCGGTGTTCGCGGTGGTGAGGTGGCGCAGCCGGCCGTCGCGGTCGTTGCCCGCGCACTGCTCGGCCGCCTGCTCGGCGATCTTCGCCTGCGCGGTGACCGCGGCGTCGTCGACCGCGTAGGGCGGGATGTTGGTGTGGTAGGGGCTGTCCTGCGTGAAGCCGCAGCTGACCGGTGTGGAATGACCGACCCCGCGGGTGTCCATGCCGATCAGGTCGTAGCGGTCGGTGACGCTGCTGGGCAGGCCCTGGGCCACCAGCAGCGCGGACAGCGCCAGCCCGGACCCGCCGGGGCCGCCCGGGTTGAGCATCAGGACGCCGCGCCGCTTGTCCGGGTCGGCGGCGGCCAGCCGGGAGACGGTGAGGTCGATCTGCTCGCCCTCCGGGTCGGCGTAGTCCAGCGGCACGGGCACGGTGGCGCACCGCAGCTCGGTCGGCGCGGCTTCGGCCACAACGTCGTCGGGGCACTGGCCCCACTTCACCCGAGGCGTCTTCGGCTCCTCGGCGGCGGCAGGCACGGTGGCCAGCGAGACGCCCAGGCCGAGGACCGCCAAGAAGGCCAGGCTCTGGCCGACACTGCCTTGTCGTTTCATGTCCAGTCTCCGAATACCGGTTCGTGGTCGTGGTCGCGACCACCCCACTCCCTGCCCCAGGGGCACGGTTTTGAATGGCCGCCGGGCACGATCCTGGAGAAAGGGCTCCTGGTGGCGTGGAGTACGCGTCAGCTGGCGGAACTCGCGGGCACGACGACCAAGACCGTCCGGCACTACCACGAGATCGGCCTGCTGGACGAGCCGGAACGGGCGCCCAACGGCTACAAACGCTACGGCGTCAGCCATCTGGTCCGCCTGCTGCGCATCCGCAGACTGACCGACCTCGGCGTGGCCCTCGCGGACGTCCCCTCGGTCGAGAGCGGCGACGAGAAGGCGCGGCAGATCCTCCGGGACCTGGACGCCGAACTCGCGGCGGACATCGAACGCCGACAGCGGATGCGGCGGGAGCTGACGGCCGTCATGGAGAACCGGGCCGCGCTCGACATGCCCCCGGACTTCAGGACGCTCGCCGACGACCTGCCCGAGACCCAGCGGTCCCTGCTGCTGGCCTACTCCAGCATCCTCACGCCCGTGGCGATGGCCGCCATCCGGGAGCAGCTCTCGAGGCCTCGCGGGGACCTCGAAGCGGAATTCGCAGCGCTCGACGAGGACGCTCCCGACGATGTACGGCAGCGGCTGGCGGAGCGGATGGCACCCGATGTCCGCCAACAGCACAGGGACCACCCCGGCCTGGCCGACCTGGAGTTCTCCTCGCACCGGGATACGGCGGTCGCGAAGTCGGTCGTCGTGCACGCGCTGGTCGAGTTCTACAACCGCGCCCACCTCGACGTGCTGCAACGCGTCCACACCATCCTCGTCGAGGACGACACCGCCGAGGGCGAGGACGACGCCGCCCAGCAGTGAGGGCGGCGCCGGGGGCCGGGCTCGCCACACCTGGGCAGTCTCGTTTGGATCACCGGGCAGGCCGGAGGAAGACGCCCGCGATGTGGAGTCGGGCCAGGTGGACGGTGACGGTCTTTTCGTAGCGGGTGGCGATGCCTCGCCAGTTGCCGTACTTCTCCGGCAGGTGAACCCACTGCGTGCCGGTCTGGAACTCGTAGGCGATCGCGTCGATCACCCCACGATGGTCTCGCCGTCTGCCACCCCGCTTCGGCGTGCGGTCCGGGAGTAAAGGCTCGATCCGCGCCCACTGCGCATCAGTCGACGGCACACCCGGACCAACGGCCGACCGATCCAACCGAAACTGCCTAGCCGTACATGCGTCGCATCGCGAACTCGACCATCTGCTCCACGGCCTTCGCGTCGAACACCATCCGGTGCTCGCCCTCCATGTCCAGCACGAAGCCGTAGCCGGTCGGCAGCAGGTCGATCACCTCGGCGCCGGTGATCACGAAGTACTTGGACTCCTTGCCCGCGTACCGCCGCAGCTCCTTCAGCGAGGTGAACATCGGGATCACCGGCTGCTGGGTGTTGTGCAGGGCGAGGAAGCCCGGGTTGTCGCCGCGCGGGCAGTACACCTTGGACGTCGCGAAGACCTGCTGGAAGTCCTCGGCGGTCACCTGGCCCGTGGTGAAGGCGCGCACCGCGTCCGCGAGCGACGGTGCGGACGGCTCCGGGTACAGCGGCTGCTGCTGCTGTTGCTGTTGCTGCCCATAGCCGCCCGGCATCTGCTGCTGCGGCGGGACATACCCCTGCTGTGCCCCTACGTTCTGGTCGTAGCCGTACATGCGCGCAAGCGTACCGAGAGCACCGCGGGGCCGGGCGGGGTACGGGCAGGTAGGGACGGACAGGGGAGAACAGAGGCGGAACCGCGGATCTCGTCACAGATGGCCGGATCGGGCTTGCTTCTTATTACTGGCGGGTAGCATCATCGTAGCCACTTGTTGGTATGCAAACCTGTGCGAGGAACCAAGTGCCTCGCCGTTCTCTCTACGGACCGGGAGCCGTCACCATGGGGCACTACAAGTCCAATCTCCGCGACATCGAGTTCAACCTGTTCGAGGTGCTCGGACGCGACAAGCTGTACGGCACCGGACCGTTCGAGGAGATGGATGTCGACACCGCGAAGAGCGTCCTCGAGGAGCTGACCCGCCTCTCGGAGAACGAGCTGGCCGAGTCCTTCGCCGACGCCGACCGCAACCCGCCGGTCTTCGACCCGGAGACCAACACCGCGCCGGTTCCCGCCTCCTTCAAGAAGAGCTACCAGGCCTTCATGGACTCCGAGTACTGGCGTCTGGGCCTGCCCGAGGCCATCGGCGGCACGACGACTCCCCCGTCGCTGATCTGGGCGTACGCCGAGCTGATCCTGGGCGCCAACCCGGCCGTGTGGATGTACTCCTCCGGCCCCGCCTTCGCCGGGATCCTGTACGACGAGGGCAACGACGCGCAGAAGAAGATCGCGCAGATCGCCGTCGAGCGGCAGTGGGGCTCCACCATGGTCCTCACCGAGCCGGACGCCGGCTCGGACGTGGGCGCCGGCCGCACCAAGGCCGTGCAGCAGGAGGACGGCTCCTGGCACATCGAGGGCGTGAAGCGGTTCATCACCTCGGGTGAGCACGACATGTCGGAGAACATCCTCCACTACGTGCTCGCGCGTCCCGAGGGTGCCGGACCCGGCACCAAGGGCCTGTCCCTCTTCCTCGTCCCGAAGTACCTCTTCGACGCCGAGAGCGGCGAGCCGGGCGAGCGCAACGGCGTGTACGCCACGAACGTCGAGCACAAGATGGGTCTGAAGGCGTCCAACACCTGCGAGATGACCTTCGGCGACCGGCACCCCGCCAAGGGCTGGCTGATCGGCGACAAGCACGACGGCATCCGCCAGATGTTCCGCATCATCGAGTTCGCCCGCATGATGGTCGGCACGAAGGCGATCTCCACCCTCTCCACCGGCTACCTCAACGCGCTGGAGTACGCCAAGGAGCGCGTCCAGGGCCCGGACCTCGCGAACTTCATGGACAAGTCCGCGCCCAAGGTCACCATCACCCACCACCCCGACGTGCGCCGCTCGCTGATGACGCAGAAGGCGTACGCGGAGGGCATGCGCGCGCTCGTCCTGCACACCGCCTCGGTGCAGGACACGATCGCGGTCAAGGCCGCGGCCGGCGAGGACACCTCGGCCGAGCACGCGCTCAACGACCTGCTCCTGCCCATCGTCAAGGGCTACGGCTCCGAGAAGGGCTACGAGCAGCTCGCCCAGTCGCTGCAGACCTTCGGCGGCTCCGGCTTCCTGCAGGAGTACCCGATCGAGCAGTACATCCGCGACTCCAAGATCGACACCCTGTACGAGGGCACCACCGCGATCCAGGGCCAGGACTACTTCTTCCGGAAGATCGTCCGCAACCAGGGCGCGGCCCTGAACTCGGTCGCCGAGGACATCAAGCAGTTCCTCGCCCTCGGCACCGGTGGTGAGGAGCTGGCGGGCGCCCGCGAGCACCTGTCCAAGGCCACCGTCGAGCTGGAGGCCATCGTCGGCCTGATGCTCACCGACCTCGCGGCCACCGAGCAGGACGTCAAGAACATCTACAAGGTGGGCCTGAACACCACCCGCCTGCTGATGGCCTCCGGCGACGTCATCGTCGGCTACCTGCTCCTGCGGGGTGCCGCGGTCGCCGCCGACAGGCTCCAGACGGCCTCCAACAAGGACGTCGCCTTCTACACCGGCAAGATCGCCGCGGCGAAGTTCTTCGCGGCCAACGTCCTCCCCGGCGTCACCCTGGCCCGCAAGATCGCCGAGGGCGTCGAGCTGGACCTGATGGAGCTGGACGAGGCGGCCTTCTAGGACCTCCCCGGACCTCCCGGCACAGACCGGAGGAGATCCCCCCGATCTCGTCCGATCCCGCCCGAGAACCGCCCGAGAACCGCCCGAGCCCGTACGAGGGCCCGCTTCCGCACAGGGAAGCGGGCCCTCGCCCTCGTTAAGGTGAACCCATGAGCGAACCCGCCCGCCCGTCTCCCGCCGCCACCCCTCCACGGAGCGCCGCGCGCGCCCCTCGCACCTTCGACCGCGGCCACACCGACGACCTCATGACCTTCCTCGCCGCCTCGCCCACGCCGTACCACGCGGTGGCGAACGCCGCCGAGCGGCTGGAGAGGGCGGGCTTCCGTCAGGTCGTGGAGACGGACGCCTGGGACGGGACGAGCGGCGGCAAATACGTACTGCGCGGCGGCGCGATCGTCGCCTGGTACGTGCCCGAGGGCACGGCCCCCCACACGCCGTTCCGGATCGTCGGCGCCCACACCGACTCCCCCAACCTGCGGGTGAAGCCGCGGCCCGACAGCGGGACGCAGGGCTGGCGCCAGGTGGCCGTGGAGATCTACGGCGGTCCGCTGCTCAACTCCTGGCTCGACCGTGACCTGGGCCTGGCCGGCCGGCTGTCCCTGCGGGACGGCTCGACCCGGCTGGTGAACGTCGACCGGCCGCTGCTGCGTGTCCCGCAGCTCGCCATCCACCTGGACCGCTCGGTCAACGCCGACGGCCTCAAGCTCGACAAGCAGCGCCACATGCAGCCGGTCTGGGGCCTGGGCGAGGAAGTGCGCGACGGCGACCTCATCGCCTTCCTGGAGGACACCGCCGGCGTCCCGTCCGGCGAGGTCACCGGCTGGGACCTGATGGTGCACTCCGTGGAGCCGCCGGCGTACCTGGGCCGCGACAAGGAGCTGCTGGCCGGCCCGCGCATGGACAACCTGCTGTCCGTGCACGCCGGAACGGCCGCGCTGACGGCGGTCGCCGCGACCGGGGCGGGTCTGCCCCACATCCCCGTCCTCGCCGCCTTCGACCACGAGGAGAACGGCTCCCAGTCCGACACCGGTGCGGACGGGCCGCTGCTCGGCGGCGTGCTGGAGCGCTCGGTGTTCGCGCGCGGCGGCTCGTACGAGGACCGGGCGCGCGCCTTCGCCGGCACCGTCTGCCTCTCCTCGGACACCGGACACGCCGTCCACCCCAACTACGCGGAGCGGCACGACCCCACGCACCACCCGCGTGTCGACGGCGGCCCGATCCTCAAGGTCAACGTCAACAACCGCTACGCGACGGACGGTTCGGGCCGGTCCGTGTTCGCGGCGGCCTGCGAGAAGGCGGGCGTGCCCTTCCAGTCGTTCGTCTCCAACAACGCCATGCCGTGCGGCACCACCATCGGTCCGATCACCGCGGCCCGGCACGGCATCAGGACCGTCGACATCGGCGTGGCCATCCTGTCGATGCACAGCGCGCGCGAACTGTGCGGCGCGAAGGACCCGTTCCTGCTGGCGAACGCGCTGACGGCGTTCCTGGACGGCTAGCACGAGTCGACCTCCTGCCACGGGCCCGTGTCTTCCGGCAGGAGGTCAACTCGCCTCCGACGCATGAGTGATGACTGCCCGGGTACCCGGAGGCAACCGGAAGGACCGGGGAAGAGCCGGAAGCACCGGCCAGGAAGGCGGCACTCATGGGACTCGGAGGGTGCATCATCCTGATCGCCGTAGGGGCGATCCTCACCTTCGCGACCGACTGGGACATGCAGGGGGTCAACCTGGACCTGGTCGGCATCATCTTCATGGTCGTCGGGCTGATCGGTGTGGCGACCTTCAGCAGCATCGCCCGGCGCAGGCGCGTCGTCGTACCGTCCGCCACGCCGGTAGTCGACGACACCCGCCCGCGCGGCCGCGACGGCTACAGCGACGGGTACGGCGTCTGACGGGACGTCGGACCCGCCACCCGCCACCCGCCGCCCGCCCGGTTCCGGCAATCGGCCCAGCGGCGGCATCGGCACACGGGAGAGAGGGCACCCCTGGTGTCATGAGATTCCTCGTACGCGACCGGATCCTCGGGATCGGTGACGACTACTGGATCGAGGACGACCGGGGCAACAAGGTCTTCCTCGTCGACGGCAAGGCCATGCGGCTGCGGGACACGTTCGAGCTGAAGGACGCCCAGGGCCGCGTCCTCATCGACATCCACAAGAAGATGTTCGCCCTGCGCGACACCATGGTGATCGAGCGGGACGGCGAAGGGCTGGCGACGATCCGGCGCAAGCGGCTGTCCCTGCTGCGCAACCACTACCGGGTCGCCCTGAGGGACGGCACCGAGCTGGACGTCAGCGGCAAGATCCTCGACCGTGAGTTCGCCGTGGAGTACGACGGTGAGCTGCTCGCCGTGGTCTCACGGCGCTGGCGGCACATCCGGGAGACGTACGGCGTCGACGTCGTACGGGACGACGCGGACCCGGCGCTGCTGATCGCGGTGGCGGTCTGCGTGATCCACCTGGCGGAGAAGGAGCGGGAGGACTGAGGACCAGGGACCGGCCCCCGGGGGCCATCCGTACCGGCGCGAGGGCTCAGCGGTGCGGGCGGTCCAGGCCGAGGACGCGGTCCTTGAGGGCCGGGAACCGGTCGCGGGTCTTCGCGACCTCTGCCGGGTCGAAGTCGACCGTGAGGACCTGCTCGCCGGGGCCCGCCTCGGCCAGGACCTCTCCCCACGGGTCGACCACGATCGAGTGACCCGCCTGCGGAACGCCGGCATGGGTCCCGGCCGTTCCGCACGCGAGGACGAACGCCTGGTTCTCCACGGCGCGCGCCCGCGCCAGCAGCGTCCAGTGGGACCGGCGGCGGTCCGGCCAGCCCGCCGGGACGACGAGCGTCTCGGCACCGGCGTCGACCAGACCGCGGAAGAGTTCGGGGAAGCGGAGGTCGTAGCAGGTCGCCACACCGAGCGTGGTGTGCGGCAGCTCCACCGTCACCAGCGCGTCGCCCGCGCTCATCAGCACGGCCTCGCCCTTGTCGAAGCCGAAGCGGTGGATCTTGCGGTAGACGGCGGCCAGGTCGCCGGTGGGGGAGAAGACGAGCGAGGTGTTGTAGAGCGGCGCGTCACCCTCCGGGGGACCGCCGTCGGCGGTGCCCCGTTCCGGGACGGAGCCCGCGTGCAGCCATACGCCCGTGTCGCGCGCGGCCGCGGCCATCGCCTCGCGGGTCGGCCCGTCGAGGGTTTCCGCCTCGTGCGCGAAGTCCTCGTAGGCGAACGCGCCGGTCGTCCACAGTTCCGGCAGGACGACGAGGTCGGCTCCGGCCTGCTCCCGTACCAGAGCGGCGACCCTGCGCCGACGGGATTCGACCGATTCGCCCTCGTTCACGGCGACTTGGAGCAACGAAGCGCGCACAATACCACCGTCCTGGCATTCGACTCGTCGGCACGGCCTACGATCGTCACACGAAAGCACTGCCGGGGTGCCTCACCGCAGCGTAACTTGGGCCCTCCCGGTTCGAGCGTAGCCGAGAACCGGGGGAGTCCCGAGACGCCCGCCGAGTGCAGCCACCGCCCACTGGCACCGCCGCCACAACCGCCCGTGTACCGACCGCCGAGGGGTCCCGTTCCGTGAGTCTGCATCCCACCCTCCAGCCCTACGCCGACGCCTGGAACCACTCCATCGAGGCGATATCCGAGCTGGTGCAGCCGCTCGTGGAGGCCGACTGGAACCGGCGGACGCCGTGCCCGGGGTGGTCGGTCCGCGATGTGGTCTCCCATGTCATCGGACTGGACACCGAGATGCTGGGCGACCCCCGCCCCATCCACGCCCTGCCGCGCGACCTGTTCCACGTCACCAACGACCGGCAGCGCTACACGGAGATCCAGGTCGACGTGCGCCGCCACCACACGGCGCCGGAGATGACCTCCGAGCTGGAGTACGTCATCATCCGCCGCAGCCGCCAGCTGCGGAACGAGTCGCGTGAGCCGGGCAGGACGGTGCGCGGCCCGCTCGGTTCGGAGCTCACGCTGGAGGAGTCCATGCGCCGGCACGCGTTCGACGTGTGGGTGCACGAGCAGGACCTGCGGGTGGCCCTCGGCCGCCCCGGCAACCTCGACTCCCCCGGCGCGCACATCGCCCGCGACGTGCTGCTCGCCGAGCTGCCGCGGGTGGTCGCCGAGAAGGCCCAGGCACCGCGCAGCTCGGCCGTGGTCATCGACGTCCACGGTCCGGTGGAGTTCCTGCGCACCGTCCGCGTCGACATCCAGGGCCGCGGCACGCTGGAGACCGCCCCTGCCCTCGGCCCGGCCGTCACCCTCGTCCTCGACTGGGAGACGTACGTCCGCCTGGCGTGCGGCCGGGTGACGCCGGACGCGGTGTCGGACCGGGTGAAGACGGAGGGCGACCCGGACCTGGCGGCGGCGATCCTGCGGCACTTCGCGGTGACGCCCTGAGGTGACGCCCCAGGTGCACTGACGGGGGCAGCGGGAGGCGCGGGAGCCCGGACGGCGCCCGGGGCTTCCGCACCGGGCGCTCCTTCCACCGGGCACTCCTCCCACCGGGCACTCCCGCGCCCCTACACCGGCACGTGCACGCTCTCCACCCGGCTGACGACCAGCCGTTCCCGTTCCCTGCGCGCCGCCTGCCCGCGCAGCCGCAGGATCTGGGTGAGCCCGAGGGCCTGGAGGACGAAGACCGCACTGAAGGCGACGCCGTAGTCCCCGCCGGTGGCGTCCAGCAGGATGCCGACCGCGAACAGGGTGGTCATGGACGCGATGAAGCCGCCCATGTTGGTGATGCCGGACGCCGTGCCCTGCCGCTCCGGAGGATTCACCGGGCGGGAGAAGTCGAAGCCGATCATCGAGGCCGGCCCGCAGGCACCCAGCACCGTGCACAGCACCACGAGCAGCCACATCGGCGCCGTCTCGGCCGGGTAGGCCAGCGTGAGGGCCCACAGCAGGGCCGTCGCCCCCACCGTCCCGAGGGCCAGCGGCAGCCGCGCGCCGTGGTGACGGCCGATGACCTGGCCGTAGACCAGCCCGAAGACCATGTTGGACAGCACCACGAGAGTGAGCAGCTCACCGGCGGTGGCCCGGGACAGCCCCTGTGCCTCGACGAGGAACGGCATGCCCCACAGCAGCAGGAACACCATCGCCGGGAACTGCGTGGTGAAGTGCACCCACATCCCGAGCCGGGTCCCCGGTTCGCGCCAGGAGGCGGCGATCTGGCGGCGCACGTAGGCGGCACCCTGGTGCGGGACGGGGCCCGGCTCGTGGCCCTCGGGGTGGTCCTTCAGGAACAGGACGAGCAGGACGAACACCGCGACGCCCGCGAGCGCGCTGCCCCCGAAGGCGGCCGTCCAGCCGATGCCGTGCAGCAGCCGGGCCAGGACCAGGGTGGAGACGAGGTTGCCCGCCATGCCGGCCAGCCCGGCGAACTGCCCGATCAGCGGCCCGCGCCGGGCCGGGAACCACCGGCCGCCCAGCCGCAGCACGCTGATGAACGTCATGGCGTCCCCGCAGCCGAGCAGGGCGCGGGAGGCGAGCGCCATGCCGTACGACGGGGAGAGGGCGAAGCCGAGCTGCCCGACGGTGAACAGCACGACGCCGATGCCCAGCACCTTCTTGGTGCCGAGCCGGTCGACGAGCAGGCCGACGGGTATCTGCATGCCCGCGTAGACCAGCAGCTGGAGGATGGAGAAGGTGGACAGGGCGGAGGCGTTGACGCCGAAGCGGTCGGCCGCGTCGAGGCCGGCCACGCCCAGGGACGTACGGAAGGTGACGGCGACGAAGTAGACCGAGACGCCGATGCCCCACATCACCAGGGCACGCCGCCCGCCCGGAGGGCCCTCGGGCAGGGCACCCGCACCTCCCGTACCGCTCATCGCACTTCTCCCCGGGCCAGGTGGGAGAACCAGCCGACGTGCCGGCCCACGACCGCGGCGGCCGCCTCCGGGTCCCCCGAGCGCAGCGCCTCGAGGATCTCCCGGTGCTCGGAGAGGGTCTTGGCGATGCGGTCGGGGTGCGAGTACATGACGGCGACTCCCATGCGCAGCTGACGGTCACGGAGCTGGTCGTAGAGACGGGAGAGGATCTCGTTGCCGCCGCTGCGGACGATCTCGGCGTGGAAACAGCGGTCGGTGACGGACGCGGCGGCGAAGTCACCGGCGGCGGCCTGCTCCTCCTGCCGGGCGAGCAGTGCCTCCAGGCGCTCGATGAGCCCCGGGGGCGCGGGGACGGCCTTGCGCACCGCGTGCTCCTCGACGAGCAGCCGGGTCTCGACGACGTCGGCGATCTCCTGCGCGGAGACGGGCAGGACGAGGGCGCCCTTCTTCGGGTAGAGCCGGATCAGTCCCTCGGCCTCCAGCCGCAGCAGCGCCTCGCGCACCGGCGTGCGCGAAACCCCGACGGCGTCGGCCAGTTCCCCCTCGGTCAGCAGCGTGCCGCCCTCGTAACGGCGCTCCAGGACACCCTGCTTGACGTGACCGTAGACGCGCTCGGCGGCGGGGGGTTGCTTCACGGGGACCGGACTCATGCGGACAGGATAGATACAACACGTACCCAAGGGTGCGCCCGTCCACGATGCGGACCCCGAAAGCAGTCCCGGCCTTCCCGTACAACCATCCGCACCGGGTGTGCGTCAGACTCGTGCGGCCCCTCTCGGTCGCGCCTCAAGTCGGCCACAGCAATGGGGCATTCAACGCAATCGGGGTACTTCACTTGAACATCGGCATTCAAGGCATCCGGGTCCGCAGAGCCGTCGGCACCGCCGTGACCACCGGCGCCGTGCTGGCCTCCGGCGCCCTCTACGCGGCGCCCGCGCAGGCCGCCGCCGCGCCCACGATCGCCGCCAAGGGCGGCTTCGTGATGAACAACGCGAACGGCAAGTCCCTCTACACCAAGGCCGCGGACACCCGTCGTTCGACCGGCTCCACGACGAAGATCATGACCGCGAAGGTCGTGCTCGCACAGACGAACCTGAACCTGGACTCCAAGGTCACGATCCAGATGGCCTACAGCGACTACATCGTGGCGAACAACGCGTCGTCCGCACGGCTGATCGTCGGCGACAAGGTCACCGTGCGCCAGCTGCTGTACGGCCTGATGCTGCCGTCCGGCTGCGACGCGGCGTACGCGCTGGCCGACAAGTTCGGTACCGGCTCGACACGGGCGGCGCGCGTGAAGTCGTTCGTCGGCAAGATGAACGCCGAGGCGAAGAAACTGGGCCTGAAGAACACCAGCTTCGACTCGTTCGACGGCATCGGCAAGGGCAACAACTACTCGACGCCGCGCGATCTGACGAAGATCGCGAGCAGCGCGATGAAGAGCTCCACGTTCCGCGCGATCGTCAAGACGAAGAAGTACACGGCGAAGACCGTCACGAAGACGGGCAGCACCCGCACGATGGCGCCGTGGACCAACACCAACGGGCTGCTCAGCAGTTACAGCGGCACGACCGGCGTGAAGACCGGTTCGGGCCCGGAGGCCAAGTACTGCCTGGTCTTCGCCGCGACGAGGAACGGCAAGACCGTCATCGGCACGGTCCTGGCCTCGACGGGATCCATCCAGCGCGAGTCGGACGCGAAGAAGCTGATGGGCTACGGCTTCGGCAAGATCTGACACCTTGGAACACGAAAGGGGCCCACAGTCCCAGGTGGGCCCCTTTCCCGTGCCTCGACGCCGCCGTCCGCCATACACACTCCCACCGGCCGGTACAGCGGTTTCGATCATCTTCGCCCGCAGTCGTGAACATGCTCGAACCAGCTGGCATATGCCCTCCGCCCCGCTCTACGTTCCGCGACGGAGGTGGTTCGCATGAACGAACCGAGCAAACGGCAGAACTCTGCCGAGCAGCACGAGGCGATCGACGTCAGCGACTTTGTGTACGCGGCTACCGGAGAACGGGTCCGGAGAATGACCATGCCGGACGGAAGCCACTGGTTCCCGGCGGTGGACGTCTGCAAGCGGTTGGGCTACACCACACCCCGAAAGGCACTCCTCGACCATGTCCCAAAGGAGCACCGAGACAATCTCGAGACAGTGACTGGAAGTCACTGTCTCAGCATTCCCGCAGGTAGGAGCTGGCGACGAGACCTGCAACTCATCGATCTCCAAGGTCTGATCCTGCTCGTCAACGCCTGCACCAAACCGGCCTGCGCCCCCTTCAAGCAGTGGGTGGCCGAGGTGATCGAGACCGTGCAGCGGGAAGGTCACTACACCTTGACGGAGGCCGAGGTGCAGTCCGGCGAACCTGGTGCCCCCATCGCCTACGCCATGCCGGAACAGGTCGCCGAGGCCATCGTCCGGCTGGAAGCGCACAACCTCCAGCTGGATGAGGAGTTGGTCGGCGGACAGCGCGAATCGATCGCGTTGCAAACGGAGATGCTGGCCACGCAACAGGCCACCCTCGTCGTGCACCAGGCCATGGTCCGGGCGATGGAACGTATCGCGGACCGGTTCGACACCCTCGTCCTCGAACGTCGGACGCCCCACGGCCACCTCGCTGCGCTGCCCACCACCGAGTCGGTGCTGGCCGACTGGCGGCAGCGGCTGTCCGTGACCGAGGACGTGTGGGCGGTGGCCGTGGTGATCGCCCCGGTGCTCGTCGAGAAGGGTGAGCTGCGCGAACCGCTGGAGTCGATCGCCGCCCGTACGGGGATTTCCGTGCACCGTGTCAACGAATGCCTCCGGCTGCTGCGCAAGCACGCCTGCATTCGCTCGCGGGGCGGGACCGAGAACGGCGCTCCGGTGTACGTGCTCCACCAGGTCTGAGCCCGGGCACAGCAGGAGGGGCGTCGCAACTCCAACTTGCGGCGCCCCTCCTGTGACGAACCTACTCGGTTCCTGGCCCTCACGCCCAGGTGATCAGGCGCTTCGGCTGTTCCAGGATGGCCGCCACGTCGGCCAGAACCTTGGATCCCAGTTCGCCGTCGACCAGGCGGTGGTCGAAGGAGAGGGCGAGCGTGGTGACCTGACGGGGCTTCACCTTGCCCTTGTGGACCCACGGCTGGAGCTTGATCGTGCCCACGGCGAGGATCGCGGACTCACCGGAGTTCAGGATCGGTGTGCCCGTGTCGACGCCGAAGACGCCGACGTTGGTGATCGTCACCGTGCCCGACTGCATCGCGGCCGGGGACGTCCTGCCCTCCTTTGCCGTGGACACCAGCTCGCCCAGGGACTCGGCGAGCTGGGGCAGCGTCTTGGTGTGCGCGTCCTTGATGTTCGGGACGATCAGGCCGCGCGGGGTGGCCGCCGCGATGCCCAGGTTGACGTAGTGCTTGAGCACGATCTCCTGGGCCGCCTCGTCCCAGGACGCGTTGATGTCCGGGTTGCGCCTGATCGCGACCAGCAGGGCCTTGGCGATCAGCAGGAGCGGGTTCACCCGCAGGCCCGCGAACTCCTTGTCCTGCTTCAGCTCCTCGACCAGCTTCATCGTCCGCGTCACGTCCACCGTCACGAACTCCGTGACATGCGGGGCCGTGAACGCCGAGCCGACCATCGCCGCCGCCGTCGCCCTGCGGACGCCCTTGACCGGGACACGGGTCTCGCGCGCCGTGTCGTACGACACCGGGGCCGGAGCCGACGTCGGAGCCGGCACGGAGGCGGGGACTGCCGGGGCGGGTGCCCCGGGCTCCGGCGCCATGGGTCCGGCCTCGGGGGCGGCCACCGCCGCGTGGACGTCCTCACGGGTGATGACACCGTCCGGACCGGTCGGGGTGACCGTCACCAGGTCGACGCCGAGGTCCTTCGCCAGCTTGCGCACCGGCGGCTTCGCCAGCGGGCGCTGCCCTCCGGCGACCGGCGCGGGAGCGGGCTCAGGTGCCGGTGCGGGTGCGGGTGCCGCCGCGTGGCCGTTCAGTTCCGCCTGTACGGCGGTGGCCGCCGCCTGCTGGGCGGGGACGTCCGGGGCGGCCTTGCGGGGACGGCGGCGCGTGGAGGACGTCGCCACGCCGTAGCCGACCAGCACGGGCTGGCGGCCCGAGCCGACCGCCGCCGGTTCGGCTTCCGTCGGTTCGGCTTCCGCCGGCTGCTCGGCGGGGCCGGCGGCCGGGGCTTCGGCAGCCGGTTCTGCGGGGGTCTCCGCCGCCGGGGCCGCGCCCCCCGAGACGTCCACCGCGATGATGGACGTGCCCACGTCCACCGTGGTGCCCTCGGGGAAGTGCAGCGCGCGGACCACCCCGTCGTAGGGGATGGGGAGTTCCACGGCCGCCTTCGCCGTCTCGACCTCGCACACCACCTGGCCGTCGGTGACCGTGTCACCGGGCTGGACGTACCACTTGAGGATCTCGGCCTCGGTCAGTCCCTCGCCCACGTCGGGCATCCTGAACTCACGCACGGGCGTCTGTGTCGTCGTCGTCATGATCCTCTCCCCCCTCCTCAGTACGCCAGCGAGCGGTCGACGGCGTCCAGCACCCGGTCCAGGTCCGGGAGGTAGGACTCCTCCAGGCGGGCCGGCGGGTACGGGGCGTGGTATCCGCCCACCCGCAGGACCGGGGCCTCCAGGTGGTAGAAGCAGCGTTCCGTGATCCGCGCGGCGATCTCCGCGCCCGAACCGAAGAACACCGGTGCCTCGTGGACGACGACCAGACGGCGGGTCTTCTCCACCGACGCCTGGATCGAGTCGAAGTCGAGCGGGGAGACCGAGCGCAGGTCCAGCACCTCCAGGGAGCGGCCCTCCTCGGCGGCCGCGTCCGCGACCTCCTGGCAGAGCTTCACCATCGGGCCGTACGCCACCAGCGTCAGGTCGGTGCCCTCACGGACCACGCGCGCGGTGTGCAGCGGGCCCGCGATCTCCTCGGCCGCGGCGGAGCCGCTGTCGGACAGGGTGACCTCGGCCTTGTCCCAGTAGCGCCGCTTGGGCTCGAAGAAGATCACCGGGTCGTCGCTCCGGATGGCCTGCTGCATCATCCAGTACGCGTCCGACGCGTTCGACGGCGAGACCACCTTCAGGCCCGCCACATGCGCGAACAGCGACTCCGGGGACTCGGAGTGGTGTTCCACCGCGCCGATGCCGCCACCGTAGGGAATGCGCACGACGACCGGGAGCTTCACCTTGCCCAGCGACCGCGCGTGCATCTTCGCGAGCTGCGTGACGATCTGGTCGTACGCCGGGAACACGAAACCGTCGAACTGGATCTCGACCACCGGGCGGTAGCCGCGCAGGGCGAGGCCGATCGCGGTGCCGACGATGCCCGACTCGGCGAGCGGGGTGTCGATGACGCGGCTCTCGCCGAAGTCCTTCTGCAGCCCGTCCGTCACCCGGAACACGCCGCCGAGCTTGCCGACGTCCTCGCCCATGACGAGGACCTTGGGGTCCGTCTCCAGGGCGCGGCGCAGCGACTCGTTGATCGCCTTGGCCAGAGCCATCTTCTCCGCCATGTCACTTACCCCCGTCTTCGTCCGCGAACGACGCCTGGTAGGCGGCGAACGCGGCCCGCTCCTCGTCGACGAGGGCGTGTCCGTCCGCGTACGCGTTCTCGAAGATGGCGAAGTGGTCGGGGTCCCGCATGGCACGGACCGCTTCGCGCACTCGTTTGCCCAACGTCTCGCTCTCGGTCTCCAGTTCCGCGAAGAATCCCGCGTCCGTGTGGTGTGCGGACTCCAGGTAGCGGCGAAGGCGCAGGATCGGGTCCTTGGCCTCCCAGGAAACCCGCTCCTCGTCGTGGCGGTAGCGGGTGGGGTCGTCGGAGGTGGTGTGGGCGCCCATCCGGTAGGTGAACGCCTCGATCAGCGTCGGCCCCTCACCGGCGCGGGCCCGCTCCAGCGCCCACCGGGTCACGGCGAGGTTCGCCAGCACGTCGTTGCCGTCCACCCGTACGCCCGGGAAGCCGAAGCCCTGCGCACGCTGGTACAGCGGGACGCGGGACTGCTTCTCGGTCGGCTCGGAGATCGCCCACTGGTTGTTCTGGCAGAAGAACACCACCGGGGCGTTGTAGACCGCGGAGAAGGTGAAGGCCTCGGCCACGTCGCCCTGGCTGGAGGCGCCGTCGCCGAAGTAGGCGATCACCGCGCTGTCCGCGCCGTCCTTGGCGACACCCATCGCGTAGCCCGTGGCGTGCAGCGCCTGGGAGCCGATGACGATCGTGTACAGGTGGAAGTTGTTGCTGTTCGGGTCCCAGCCGCCGTTGTTGACGCCGCGGAACATGCCCAGCAGGTTGGTCGGGTCCACCCCGCGGCACCAGGCGACGCCGTGCTCGCGGTAGGTCGGGAAGACGTAGTCGTCGTCGCGCAGCGCGCGCCCGGAGCCGATCTGCGCCGCCTCCTGGCCCAGCAGCGAGGCCCACAGGCCCAGCTCTCCCTGGCGCTGGAGCGCGGTGGCCTCGGCGTCGAAGCGACGGGTGAGCACCATGTCGCGGTACAGACCGCGGAACTCCTCCGGGGTGACGCCGGAGACGTACTGGTCGAACTCGGCGTTCTCGACCCGCTCGCCCTCGGGCGTCAGCAGCTGGACGAGGCCGGGTTCGGCGGCGCTCTGCGGCTTCACGCCGCCGGCCCTCCCGGCCGTCGGGGTCTTCCTGACGGCGGTGGCCTTCTTCGCCGCGGGTGCCTTCTTGGCGGGGGTCACCTTCTTGGCCGGGGCCGCCTTCTTGGCGTTGGTGCCGGTGCTGGTAGTGCGCTTGGTGCCGGTGGCGCCGGCATCGCTTCCGGCGCTGCGTCGCGGTGTGCGCGCGGCAGTGCTCTCCACGGTCACGTGTGCTCCTCCGTCGTTCCGACCCCCGGGGTTGCCGGTAGGTCTGGGGTCCCCCTCCAGCTCGTCGAAGCCTGGGGGAGGCTCACCTCTTCTCGACCACGGGCACGGGGTGGGTGCCGCCCGGCCGGGAACAGGCGTGACAGGTGCCCCGGCGAGCGACCTGCAAATAGCACGTTACCCAGTGCGCCACATTTCTGTGAAACCCTTCCTGACCTGGGATTTTGCTTGGATTTCCAAGTAAATCGGAAAGACGGGAAGGAGCGCTGGTCACAGCTTTGCAGGAGGCCGGAGCAACGGCACGTTATCCCGGCGACCCCGGACACGGGAAGGGCCGTGTCCCGCACTCGACCACCCGCCCGGCCCCCCACCCGGCCGCCGCCCGGCACCCCCGACCGGTTCCCGCCCGACGGCGGATCGGGCACACAGTGCGACCGTAAACGACTGACTGTGACAACGCGCAGCTCACGGCCTCGCGCGGTGCCCTAGCATCTGGCGCGTGTCGCGCTTACGTGTACCACCCCCTGCTTCTTGCGCACCCCCTTTGGGCGCCCTGCTGCGCCGGTACTCCGCCGGTTCCGCGGTGACCTGCGAGCCCGTCGACGAAGGCCTGCTCAACCGCGGCTACCGCCTGCGGACGACCCACGGCCGCTATTTCCTCAAGCACCACTTCGACCCCGAGACCGCCGATCCGGCCGCGATCGTCCGCCAGCACCGGGCCACCCGGCGCCTGGCCGAACTGGGCGTGCCGGTGGCCCCGCCGCTGCCCGCCCGGGACGGACGCACGGTCGCCGTGGTCGGCGGCCACGCATACGCCCTGCACCCCTGGATCGACGGACGGCACCGGCACGGCGGGCAACTCACGCCGGGGCAGTGCGCACGGCTCGGGGCACTGCTCGGGGCGGTGCACGCCGGTCTGGAACGCGTGATGCCGGCCCACGCACGGACCCACGGCGCTCCGGCGGAGAGCGCCGACCCGGCCGACACCCTCACCCTCATCGACGACTTGCTCGGCCGCGTCCGCCGGCACCGCCCCGCCGGTTCCTTCGACGCCCTCGCCCGCCGCCGGCTCCTGGAACGACGGACCCTCCTGGAGCGGCACGCCGGCCGGCGTCCTCCGCGCGGGGGCGCGGTGGGGTGGGTGCACGGCGACTTCCACCCGTTCAACGTGCTGTACCGGGGGAGGACGCCCGCGGCGATCGTCGACTGGGACCGACTCGGTGTGCGGCCCCGCGCGGAGGAGGCCGTACGCGCCGCGGCGATCTTCTTCGTCCGGCCCTCGGGCACCCTCGACCTGCCGCGCGTACGGTCCTACGCGCGCGCGTACCGGCACGGCGCGGGGGCCACGCCCGCCCAGCTCGCCGCGGCGGTGCACCGGGTGTGGTGGGAACGCCTCAACGACTTCTGGATGCTCCGCTGGCACTACGAGCGCGGCGACACCCGCGCGGACCCCCAGTTCCCGGCCACGGCCGCGCTGGTGGTGTGGTGGACCCGGGAGTACGACGCGGTGCGCGCGGCGTTCACCGGGTGAGGCGGGCGCCTGGCGGCCCGTTCACGACGTCACCCCGCGCGGACGTGCTCCGCGCGGGGTGGGGCGGCGGGCTCGAAGCCCGCCCGTGGTCCGTGGTCCGTGGTCCGTGGTCAGCCGCCGGTGATCCCGCCGTCGACCGCGCCGCCCTCCGTGCCGCCGTCGGCCGTGCCGCCCTCACTGCCGCCGTCGGCCGTGCCGCCCTCCGTGCCGCCGTCGGCCGTACCGCCCTCACTGCTGCCCTCGCTGCCGCCCTCGCTGCCGCCCGTCTCCGGCAGTTCCTCGGTCCCGGTCTCGGTCGGCGTCGTCGGGGCGCCCGTGGGCTCCTCGGTCTCCGTCTGGCTCTGCGTCGGAGACGGGGACGGGTTGTACGACTGGTCCCAGCCACCGCCGCCGGAACCGCTGCCGGTGCCGGTGCCGGTGTCCGTGTTCGGCGCCTCCGGCTCCTCGGTCTCCTCGTTCTCCTTCGGCGACTCGCTGGGCTTCTCCTCCTCGGTGGTCTGCGAGGAGGACGGCGACTTGGTCGGGTTCTTGTCACCCTCGCTGTCACCACCGCCGTTCAGCGCCAGCGCGACACCCGCGACGACGGCGATCACCGCGAGCACCGCGAGAATCCACAGCTTGCCGCGGCCGTCGCCCGGGTTGCCGCCACCCTCGAAGCCGCCGTCGTCCCCGCCGCCGTACCGGTTGGGGAGGATCGGCTTCGGAATGGGCGCGGTGCCGGAGGCGTCCGGGTGCGGCATCGCCGTCGTGCCCGCGAAACCCGCCGCCGGGGTGTGCCGGCCGTCGTGCATGTCGACCGGGCCGGTGTTCCAGGTGCCCGTGTGGCCGCCCTGGTCGTAGAGCATCTGCAGCCCGTACTGGACCATTCCGCGCATCTCCTCGGCCGTCTGGAACCGGTCGTCCGGATCCTTGGCGAGTGAGCGCATGACAAGCCCGTCGAGCTCCGGCGGGCTGCCGTCCGAGGCCTCCGACGGGGGCGTGGGGACGTCCTGCACGTGCTGGTAGACCACGGACAGCGGCGTCTCACCCGTGAACGGGGGCCGCAGCGCCAGGAGTTCGTACAGCATGCAGCCGGTCGCGTACAGGTCGGACCGATGGTCGACGGCCTTGCCGAGCGCCTGCTCCGGCGAGAGGTACTGCGGGGTGCCCATGACCATGCCGGTCTGCGTCATCGTCGTGGACGCGCCGTGCAGCGCGCGGGCGATGCCGAAGTCCATCACCTTCACGGCGCCGTTGTGCGTGATGATGACGTTGGCGGGCTTGATGTCGCGGTGCACGATGCCGTGCTGGTGCGAGTAGGCCAGCGCCTCCAGGACGCCGGAGACGATGATCAGCGCCTGTTCGGGGCCGGGCGCCTCGGCGTTGAGCAGGAGATCGCGGATCGTGCGGCCCTCGACGATCTCCATGACGATGTACGGCACGGACTGGCCGCCCACGACGTCCTCACCGGAGTCGTACACGGCGACGATCGTGTGGTGGTTGAGACCGGCCACCGACTGCGCCTCACGCGTGAACCGCGCTTTGGAGATCGGGTCCTCGGCGAGATCGGCACGCAGCAGTTTGACGGCGACCGTACGCCCGAGGCGCACGTCCTCGGCGGCGAACACCTCGGCCATGCCGCCCCGGCCGAGTCTGTGCGTCAGCCGGTAACGGCCGTCGCCCACAATTCCGCCGTTGCCCCAGTTGTCCGGCGCGTCCGACATGCCGCCGCCAGTCGCCTCGGGGTCGGACGGGCCCTGGGCGCGCTGCTGCTGTGCCATCAGTCCTCGCCGTCGTTTCTGCCCGCGGTGCGCGCGGTGTTGTCACGGTCTCCGTCGGCCACGCTACAGCCTCCGCACCGACCTCCGGTCCCGGACGGGACGCCGGGACCGGCACGAGACGGACCGGCCATGAAACCCGTATTCCGTATCGTCATGCAAATTCTGTGTGCCAGGTGGCGGCCCGGCCCCACGCCCCCTGTAACGCTTCCGCGACTCTTCTGTCCCGTACGGTCACGGAACGGGCCCCACGCTTGACGTGTCAGTGACCTGGGGCAGACTTGGCCGGGAATAGCGCATGGGATCTACGAGGAATCGGTCGCCGACGGCAGCGCCGGAGAGGCTACGGGGGACGCGGAACATGAGCCAGGACGGCGCACAGGGCCACAACGCGGGGCGGGCGCTCGCCGGCGGTCGCTACCAACTGCGGGACCTGCTCGGCCAGGGCGGCATGGCTTCGGTCCACCTCGCGTACGACAGCGTGCTCGACCGTCAGGTCGCGATCAAGACCTTGCACACGGAACTCGGCAGGGAACAGGCCTTCCGCGAACGCTTCCGCCGCGAGGCCCAGTCCGTGGCGAAGCTCACGCACACCAACATCGTCTCGGTCTTCGACACCGGCGAGGACGATGTGGAGGGCATGCTGACGCCGTACATCGTCATGGAGTACGTCGAGGGCCGTCCGCTCGGCTCCGTGCTCGACGAGGACGTGCGGCAGCAGGGCGCGATGCCCGCCGACAAGGCGCTGAAGATCACCGCGGACGTGCTGGCCGCCCTGGAGATCAGCCACGAGATGGGCCTGGTCCACCGGGACATCAAGCCGGGCAACGTGATGATGACCAAGCGCGGCGTGGTCAAGGTGATGGACTTCGGCATCGCCCGCGCCATGCAGTCCGGCGTGACGTCGATGACGCAGACCGGCATGGTCGTCGGCACCCCGCAGTACCTCTCGCCCGAGCAGGCGCTCGGCCGGGGCGTCGACGCCCGCTCCGACCTGTACTCGGTCGGCATCATGCTCTTCCAACTGGTCACCGGACGGATTCCGTTCGACGCCGACTCGCCGCTGGCCATCGCGTACGCGCACGTCCAGGAGGAGCCGCCGCTGGCCTCCTCGGTCAACCGCGCGCTGCCCCCGGCCGTGGACGCGCTGATCACCCGCGCACTGAAGAAGAACCCGAACGAGCGCTTCCCCAGCGCCGAGGCCATGCGCGGCGAGTGCCTGCGGGTGAGCCAGTCCTTCCAGGCGGCCCCGCCGAGCATCGTTCCCGGCACGCACGGGCAGAGCGGCGCGGGCGTCGGCTCCGCGGTGTTCCCTCCCATCGACCAGTCGGCGCAGGCGGCCCCGGGCAGCGTCCAGACCCCGTACACGCCGGTCCCGCCCCGGCACCACACCCCGAACCCGTACGGCGCCCCGGCCCCGTCGGGCCAGGCCCCGGCGTACGGCTATCCGCAGCACGGCGCCCCGCAGGGTGGCTACGCGACACCCCACCCCCCGTACGGCGCGCAGCAGGGCGGTCCGTCGACGCCGCCGCCCTACAACCTGACGCCCCAGTCCTCGGGCTCGGGCGGACCGGGCGGCGGCAGGAACAACAAGCCGGTGATCATCGGCTCGATCGCCGTGTCCGTCCTCGCCGTCGGCGGTCTGCTCGCGGTCCTGCTGGCCAACGGCGGCGGCGACGAGAACAACAAGGGCGGCGACCCGGGCGTCAGCGCGTCGGTGTCGGCGTCGGCCTCCAAGGCGGCCGGCCACCGCGGGCCCGATACGACCAAGACGATCGACCCGGAGGAGTGCACGGACCCGCAGGAGTCCTACAACGACGAGGACAAGATCCAGGTCCCGAAGCTGAAGTTCAAGTACATCAAGTCGGTCAAGGAGTGCTTCCAGGCCGCCGGCTGGGACCTCGAGGTGCGCACCGTCGACGAGAACACGTACGGCGAAGGCACGGTCATGAACCAGTTCCCCGCCGCCGGCACGGACGTCGACCCCGAGGACATGCCCAAGATCCAGCTCGACGTCTCCACGGGCAACCCGCCGAACGCCTGAGTCCACAGGAACATACGAGAGGGGGCCGGCATCGATGCCGGCCCCCTCTCGTATGTTCCTGTCGCAGCGGGGCAGGGACGAGCGGACGACTACAGGTAGGGGCCGCCCGAGCGGCCGCCCATCGGCGGCTCCTCGTGGCCGCCGTCACCGACGCCCGGGGGGAGGGCCCGGCGCATCTGTTCCAGCTGGGCGCGCGCCGCCATCTGCTGGGCGAAGAGCGTGGTCTGGATGCCGTGGAAGAGGCCCTCCAGCCAGCCCACCAACTGAGCCTGAGCGATCCTGAGTTCGGCGTCGCTCGGGGTCGCCTCGTCCGTGAAGGGCAGCGAGATCCGCTCCAGCTCCTCGACCAGCTGGGGCGCGAGTCCGTCCTCGAGCTCCTTCACCGAGCTGGCGTGGATCTCCTTGAGCCGGACCCGGCTGGCCTCGTCCAGAGGAGCCGCGCGCACCTCCTCCAGCAGCTGTTTGATCATGCTGCCGATCCGCATGACCTTCGCGGGCTGCTCCACCTGATCCGTCACCGGGACCTCGCGGGAGTCCTCGTCCCCGGTGCTCCCGCCGAGCGCCATGCCGTCCTGGCCGACGACCAGAACCTGCGGATTGTCCGGCGACCGTTCGTTCCTCGGCATCTCCATACGGCCATTCTCTCGCACGTCCGCCGCACACCTTCGGGGCCCCCTGGTTGCCCCGGGCCATTCCCCCGGCCGCCTCCTGGCCGCCCCCTGAGTGGAGGAATCCGAAGTGCCGGGTGTGCAGGGGAATGCGAGCCTGTGGGGGTCCATCCGGCCCATCTTGCCGACGGTGCGAACGGGCACCGGCCGGCGCGGGAGGTCACCGTCGTGACTTCATGGCTACGTGTAACGGGGGCGACAGGGGCGGGGCTCGCCCTGCGAGCGGGCGTCGTGCTCGGGGTGATGACAGGGGCGGTGACCGGGGCGGGAGCGGGGGTGATGATGCCGTACGGCCCTGTCGCGGCGCCCTTCGGTACGTCGGTGGCGTACGGCGCCGACGGGGCGGTGGGCGGACGCCAGGAAGCACTGGGCGGGCCGCCCGACGCGCCCTCCCGCGCGACCACGCGCTCTTCCTCCGCGTCCTCTGCTCCCACTTCCGCCCGCTCCTCCTTCCGCTCGGCTTCCGCCTCGGCCGCGAAGCCGTCGCTCCCGCCCTCCGCCGGGCCCTCCCGGGCCGGCAGCCGGCCCGGGGAAGGACGCAAGCGGCCGGGGCGGGAGGTGCCCGCAGCGGAGGAGCGGAGCGAGGGGCCCCGAGGGGCCGGGGAGGCGGACCCGTGGGGTGGACGGGACGACGGACCGGGCGACGGCGGACGCGACGCCGGCGGCGACGGTGTGAGCGGTGCTCCCGAGAAGCCGGACAAGGCCCCCGCCGGCGCGGCGGACACCGGGTCCGACCCGGACTCCGGAGGCGGTACGGACGGATCCGAGGCCCCCTGGGCCCGCGCCACCCGCCGGGCGGCCCAGTCCCAGGAGACCGCCGCCCCGGTGCCCTCCGAGGTGTCGCGGCAGCCCGCGACGAACGCCGCCACCGGCACCGGGCGCTCCGCCGAGCCCATGCTGCGCATCCTGCCGCTGGGCAGCGGACTGGTCCTGATGGGGCTCGGGCTGGGGCTGGCGTTCGTGGGCCTCAGGCTGCGGCGGAGCTGAGGCCCGCGGACACCCGGCATCCGGCATCCGGCGTCCGCCGTCCGCCGTCCGGAAGTCCTACGGCGCGATCAGCAGCACCTTGCCGATGTGGGCGCTGGCCTCCACGACCCGGTGGGCGCCGGCTGCGTCCGGCATCGGGATCTCACGGTCGACGACGGGACGGACATGGCCGCCGTCGACCAGCGGCCAGACGTGTTCCCGTACGGCCGCGACGATCGCCGCCTTCTCCTCCGGCGGCCGGGCGCGCAGCGAGGTCGCACTGATGGCGGCGCGCTTGCTCAGGAGGGCGCCGATGTTCAGCTCGCCCTTGGCACCGCCCTGCAGGCCGATGATCGCGAGCCGGCCGTTGACGGCGAGGGCCTTGACGTTGCGGTCCAGGTACTTGGCGCCCATGTTGTCGAGGATGACGTCCGCGCCGGCGCCGCCGGTGGCCTGCTTCAGCTCGGCCACGAAGTCCTGCTCGCGGTAGTTGATCAGGATGTCGGCGCCCAGCTCGGCGCAGCGCTCCAGCTTCTCCTTCGTACCGGCCGTGACGGCGACCTTGGCGCCGACGGCCTTGGCGAGCTGGATCGCCATGGTGCCGATGCCGCTGGAGCCGCCGTGCACGAGCAGCGTCTCGCCGGGGCGGAGGTGGGACACCATGAAGACGTTCGACCAGACCGTGCAGACGACCTCCGGGAGTGCCGCCGCCTGCTTGAGGCCGAGCCCTTCGGGGACGGGGAGCAGCTGGCCGGCCGGGACGGCGACCCGCTCCGCGTAGCCGCCGCCCGCGAGCAGCGCGCACACCTCGTCGCCGACCGCCCACCCGGTCGCCCCGGGACCGAGTGCGGTGATCCGGCCGGAGCACTCCAGGCCGGGGTAGGGGGAGGCACCGGGCGGGGGGTCGTAGAAACCCTGCCGCTGCATGATGTCGGCACGGTTGACCGCGCCGGCCACCACCTCGACCAGCACCTCGCCCTCGCCGGGGACGGGATCGGGGACCTTCTCCCACACCAGCGCCTCGGGCCCACCGGGTTCGGGAATCGTGATCGCATACATGAGAACGACGCTACCTCCGGGCGGGCCGTGAACGGCTCAGGTGCGAGGGCCGGTCCGGGGCCGGTCCGGGTCCGTGGGCGGAGGCGGGGTCCGTCGTTGGGCCGGTCCGCGGAAAATCCATGTGCGGGAGCGATGAATTTGCGCGACGGTGAAGGTCTCTCCCTGCGTAGCCCCAGCACCCGCAAGCACGCGGAAGGACCCGAAGCATGAGCACGCAGACGTCCGGCCTGGCGATCGAGACCGCCGGCCTGGTCAAGACCTTTGGTGAGACCCGGGCCGTCGACGGGGTCGACCTCGCCGTACCGGCCGGCACGGTGTACGGCGTCCTCGGACCGAACGGCGCCGGCAAGACCACCACCGTGAAGATGCTCGCCACCCTGCTGAGGCCGGACGGCGGCGACGCCCGTGTCTTCGGCCATGACGTCGTGCGCGAGGCCGACACGGTGCGCGGCCTGGTGAGTCTCACCGGGCAGTACGCGTCGGTGGACGAGGACCTCACCGGCGCCGAGAACCTGATTCTGCTGGCCCGGCTGCTCGGCCACCGCAAACCGGCAGCCCGCACCCGCGCCGCCCAGCTCCTGGAGGCGTTCGGCCTGACGGACGCGGCGGCGAAGCAGGTCAAGCACTACTCGGGCGGTATGCGGCGCCGTATCGACATCGCCGCGTCCATCCTCAACACCCCCGACCTGCTGTTCCTCGACGAGCCGACGACCGGCCTGGACCCGCGCAGCCGCAACCAGGTGTGGGACATCGTGCGCGCGGTGGTCGCCCAGGGCACGACCGTGCTGCTGACCACGCAGTACCTGGACGAGGCCGACCAGCTGGCGTCCCGGATCGCCGTCATCGACCGCGGGAAGGTGATCGCCGAGGGCACCAAGGGTGAGCTGAAGGCCTCCGTCGGCGCCGGCACCGTCCATCTGCGGCTGCGCGATCCGGATCAACGGCCGCTCGCCGCGGACCTGCTGCGCCGCCTGCTCGACGCGACGGTGCAGCCCGAGCCCGACCCGGTGACGCTCACCGCCCGCCTGGGCACGGCCGCGAGTCAGGACACCGCCGCCGGACAGGCCGCCCGCGCGCTGAACGAACTGGCCGCGGCCGGCGTCACCGTCGACAACTTCTCGCTCGGCCAGCCGAGCCTGGACGAGGTGTTCCTCGCCCTCACCGGCCACGACACCCGGACCGGCTCCGACGACTCCCACAACCCGAAGGACGAGGTGGCGGCATGAGTACCGTGACGACGACCACCGAGAGCGCGGAACTCGCCCCGGTCCGCACCGACTCCCTCGCCGAGCTGCTGGTCGCCAAGGAGCGTCCGCCGCGGCCCAGCGCGTGGTCGGCCTCCCTGACCTTCGGCTGGCGCGCGATCCTCAAGATCAAACATGTGCCGGAGCAGCTCTTCGACGTCACCGCGTTCCCGATCATGATGGTGCTGATGTACACGTACCTCTTCGGCGGGGCGCTGGCCGGTTCGCCGACGGAGTACATCCAGTTCCTGCTGCCGGGCATCCTGGTGATGTCGGTCGTGATGATCACGATGTACACCGGTGTCTCGGTCAACACGGACATCGAGAAGGGCGTCTTCGACCGGTTCCGCACCCTGCCGATCTGGCGGCCCTCGACGATGGTCGGCTATCTGCTCGGCGACGCCCTGCGCTACACCATCGCGTCCGTCGTGATGCTCACCGTGGGCATCCTCCTCGGCTATCGGCCGGACGGCGGGGTCGCCGGTGTGCTCGCCGGGATCGTGCTGCTGGTGGTCTTCGCGTTCGCGTTCTCGTGGATCTGGACGATGTTCGGACTGATGCTGCGCACCGAGAAGTCGGTGATGGGCGTCAGCATGATGGTGATCTTCCCTCTCACCTTCCTGTCCAACGTCTTCGTCGATCCGGGCACCATGCCGGGCTGGCTCCAGGCCTTCGTCAACAACAGTCCCGTCACGCACCTCGCGTCCGCGGTGCGCGGACTGATGGCGGGGGACTGGCCGGCCGACGAGGTCGCCTGGTCGCTGGGCTGGTCCGCCCTGTTCGTCCTGGTCTTCGGACCGGTCACGATGCGGCTCTACAACCGCAAGTGACGCCGACCGACGACGTGGACAGGAACGCGGAGTCCCCGGGGCGCCCGCCCCGGGGACTCCGCGTCGTCTCTCGTGGTCTCCCGTGGGCTCTCGTGTTCCTCGTCATGGCCCGGCGGTGTCAGTCGTGGAGCGGGCGGATGTCGGGGGTGACCCGGGTGCCCGGCGACGCCCGCACGATGGTGATCAGCCGGTCCGTCAGCTCGAGCGTCCCGACGTGCTCGTCGTCGTAGCCGAGCACCCGGTGTCCGCGCAGAACGCTCACCACCAGATCGTCGATCTCCCGCGGAGACTTGCCCACCTCGGCCTTTATGACCGGCCGTTCGATCATGTCGAGACCGGTGCCCTGCTGGATGAGGTCCTCCATCACCATGCCGGCCGCGGGGCTGAGCACGGACAGACCGAGCAGCCGGCCGGCCGCGCTGGCACTGGTGATGACCGCGTCGGCACCCGACTGCTTCAGCAGCGGGGCGTTCTCCTCCTCGCGCACCGCGACCACGATCTTCGCGCCGCGGTTGAGCTGGCGGGCCGTCAGCGTCACCAGCACGGCCGTGTCGTCGCGCTGCGTGGCGATGATGATCTGCTTCGCCCGGTAGGCCTCGGCCCGCTTCAGCACCTCGCTGCGCGTCGCGTCCCCTATGACGCCCGCGTATCCGTCGGCCGCCGCGGCCTCGATCGCCTGGCTGCTGGGGTCGACCACCACGACCTGCTCCTTACGGAGCCCCGTCGCGCAGACGGTCTTGATCGCGGACCTGCCCTTCGTGCCGAATCCGACGACGACGGTGTGATCACGCAACGTGGACCTCCAGCGGTTCAGTCGCCACTCTTCCCGCGTGCGTTCGGTGAGGGCTTCGAGGGTGGTGCCGACCAGGATGATCAGGAACATCACACGCAACGGCGTGACGACGAAGATGTTGGTCAGCCGGGCGGCGTCACTGACCGGGGTGATGTCGCCGTACCCCGTGGTGGAGAGGGTGACGGTCGCGTAGTAGAAGGCATCGAGGAAGTCGAGGGTGCCGTCGGAGTTGTCGGTGTAGCCGTCGCGGTCGATGTACACGATCAACGCCGTCACCACGAGGAGGAGCAACGCCATGGACAACCGCTTGGTGACCTGGCGGATCGGGTGCTCGACCACCTTCCTCGGCAGCTTCACCCGATGGGTCACCAAGTGTTCGTCCGCCTGGCGGGCTATGGCGTCCTGGCCCGGAAGTTTCACGTGAAACACACCTCGATTCCGCCGGACGCCCAGGGGAGATCCAGCAATTCCGCCTCCTGACCGGGCCGCGTACCACCCGGGGGAACGACGGCGAGGGCGTCGGCCGCCGCGATGCCGCGCAGCATGGCCGGACCGTTGTAGTGCAGCGGCAGGGCCACGTCACCGCGCAGGACGACCGGGATGAGCCGGGTGTCCTGCGGATGCCCGTGGACGGCGTCCCGCAGCGGCATCATGTACGGCTCGGGTGCCGGGCGGGCCGCGAGGGTCCGCAGCAGGGGTTCTGCGAGCGTGAGCAGCCCGGAGACCGCGGCGAGGGGGTTGCCCGGCAGACCGACGAGGTACTGGTCCTCCTTGGTGCGGGCCAGGAGCATGGGGTGGCCGGGGCGTACCTCGACTCCGTCCACAAGGAGTTCGGCATCCATGCGGCGCAGCGTCGGGTGGACGTGGTCGACCGGGCCCGCGGCGGTGCCTCCGGTGGTGACGACGACGTCGGCGTCGGACTTCGTGACCGCCTTGTGCAGTGTCCGCGCGTCGTCGCGGACCCGGCGGACGGCGGTGACCTCGGCGCCGAGGGCGCGCAGCCAGGGCGGCAGCATCGGGCCGAGGGCGTCCCGGATCAGCCCGTCGTGCGGGAGGCCTCCGGTGAGCAGTTCGTCGCCGAGGACGAGGACTTCGACGCGGGGACGGGGGAGGGTGCTGAGCGTGTCGTATCCGGCGGCCGCGGCGAGGCCCAGCACGGCCGGGGTCACCAGGGTGCCGACGGACAGCAGTCGGTCGCCGCTGCGGCACTCCTGGCCGCGGGGGCGGATGTCCTGCCCGTGCGCGACCGTGGGGGCGGGTCCGGCGTGGGGCGTGCCCACTGATCGGGGGGCGGTGGCGGCTCGGGGCGGAGTGACCGTTCGGGGCGGGGTGGCGTGCAGCCGGCCGTTGTCGTCCGTGCGGCCGTGTTCGCTGCGCAGGACGGCGGTGGTGTCCGGGGGGACACGGGCGCCGGTGGCGATGCGGACGGCCTCGCCGTCGGTGAGCGGCGGGTGCCCGACGTGCCCGGCGAGGACGCCTTCCTCCCGTACGGCCCAGGGACCGGGGCCGGAGACCGCCCAGCCGTCCATGGCCGAGGTGTCGAAGGACGGCAGGTCGGTGAGGGCCGTGAGAGGGGCGGCCAGAGTGAGGCCGAGGGCGGCGTCGAGCGGCACGGGGACCGGGGCGCGGTGGGCGGCCCGGCTGCCGGTGCCCCGGCGTGCCGCACGCTCGGCGACGGCACGGGCCTCGGTCCAGGGGAGGGCGTGGCGCGGGTGGTGGCCGGTGGCGGGGCTCGGGTCGTCCGCGGCGGGCCGGGGCCCGCCCCGGCGGGGGGAGCGGGCGTGCGCGGAGTCACCGGAGGTACGGCCGGAGGCGTCGTTCACGAGGGCGAGAGCTTCCTCGACGTCGAGGTCGTCGGCATCATCGGCGTCGTCGGTGGCCCCGCTGTCCTTGTCGGCTCGGGCATCGGGCGCGTTCATTCGGCGTCCGGGCGCGCGCCGGGGGCCGCGTCGGCGGCGGAGGCGTCGGGCTGCTTGTCGGCTGGCCGCGCGGACGCGGCGTCGGGGGTGTCCTCGTCGGCCCAGCGGACGGCGAGGGCGGCGGCCTTGCGCGTGGCCTCGGCGACGGCCTCGCGGTCACCGCCCGCGCGGGCGGCCGCGTAGCCGACGAGGAAGGTGGTCAGCGGCGCCGCCGGCCTGGCCACACCGTGGGCGGCGTCACGGGCGAGGTCGAGGAGGACGTCGGTGTCGACGTCCAGATCGATGCCCAGCTCGTCCTTGACTGCGGAAATCCATTCATCCAACACGTGTCCATGCTCCCTGATGCGTGCTCTGGCGGCGGCGATGTCGTCCCAGGTGTCGCAGTCGAACGACGCCTCCGGGCCGTGAATGCGGGTGAGGTCGAGCGAGCCGGTCAGCCGGCGCAGAGGCAGCCCGGCCAACGCGCCGTGCCGCTCGGTGAGCGCGGCCAGTTCGCGGCGCAGGGCCGCCGTCCGGTACGCGGCCACGAGCGGCTGGTCCCGGCCGTCGGCGTCGGTCAGCAGGACCCCGTCGGCCGTGCTCGTGCGCAGGGTGGTCAGCAGCTCGTCGACCGTGGGTCCGTCGAGGAACGGCAGGTCGGCGGAGAGCAGTACGGCGTACTCCGCGGTGCTCAGCCGGAGCCCCGCGCCGAGCGCGGCGAGCGGTCCGCCGCCCGGCGGCTCCTCACGGGCCCAGGACACGGGCCGGGAGGTGGGCCGGGGGTCGGCCACGACCACGGTGGTGCGGGCGCCGGAGCAGGCGGCCAGCACCCGGTCGAGCAGCGCCCGGCCGCCCACCCGCACCCCGGGCTTGTCCGCGCCCCCGAGCCGCCGGGCACCGCCACCGGCCAGCACGAGGGCGTCGTGGACGAGGGGCGTGGAGGGCGGGGAGTGCGGGGCGGATTCGTCGTACGCGGCGGGTGCCGCCCGGCCCGGCGCGGGGTCGCGGTCACGGGTGCGGTCGCCAGCGGCTCCGGGAGCACCCGGGAGCTCGTACTCGGTCACCTCCCGAGTATGCGTGCCCCCGCGATCACAGGGAACGCGGGGGCACGGACAACGCGGTCGGGCAGAACGGACGTCACAGCGTGCGCAGCAGCACCACCGGTTGCTCCACGCAGTCCGCCACGTACCGCAGGAAGCCGCCTGCCGTGCCGCCGTCACAGACCCGGTGGTCGAAGGTGAGCGAGAGCTGCACGACCTGCCGCACCGCCAACTCGCCCTCGTGCACCCACGGCTTGGGGACGATGCGGCCGACGCCCAGCATGGCGGCCTCGGGGTGGTTGATGATCGGCGTGGAGCCGTCGACGCCGAAGACTCCGTAGTTGTTCAACGTGAACGTGCCGCCGGTGAGTTCCGCCGGCGTCAGCGTTCCCGTGCGCGCCGCCTCGGTCAGCCGTGCGAACTCCGCCGTCAGCGACTCCGCACCCCGCGTGTGCGCGTCCCGGACGACGGGGACGACGAGCCCGCGCCCGGTCTGCGCGGCGAAGCCGAGATGCACGGCCGTGTGCTGGACGACCTCCCTGGCCGTCGTGTCCACGGAGGAGTTGAGCTCGGGGAAGCGGGCCAGCGCGGCGGTGCAGATCCGGGCCAGCAGGGCGAGCACGGAGATCTTCGGCCCGCCGGCGGCGGGGCTCCGGGGGCGTTCCTCGGCGAAACGCCGCATCGCGTCCCGCGCCCGCATCAACTCGGTCGCGTCGGCGTCCACCCAGCAGGTCGCGTCGGGGATCTCGGTACGGCTGCGGGACAGCTTGTCGGCCATGACACCGCGGATGCCCTTGAGGGGGATGCGGGTGGGTTCCGGGGCAGTCGGGGCTCCGACGGCCGGCGTGTACGCCTGCGACGGTGTCTGAACCGGTGCCGGTGTCTGCGGCGCGCGCGGGTACGGCTCGGTGGTGGGCGTGGGCGTCCGGTCCTTGCCTGACTGCGTTCCGGCGGCCCGGAGCGCGTACTCCACGTCCGCCCGCAGGATCAGCCCCTCGGGACCGGAACCGGACATCTCGCGCAGATCCAGACCGTTCTGCCGGGCCAGCCGGCGCACCAGCGGCGAGATCACGGGAACCGGTCCGTCCACCGGCCCGGCGGCCGTATGGGTCTGCCGGGCAGCGGGTGCCCGTCCTTCGGCGGCGGCCCAACCGTTCGCCGTGGACGTGACGGAAGCCGTGGAAGCGGCGGGCGTCGCCGACGCGATCGGCGCCGGACGGCCCGGCCGCACCCTGCGGCGCCGGGCCGGTGCCTCCGAAGTGCCGTAACCGACCAGCACGTTGCCGGAACCCGCCGATTGTGGGCCCTTCGCGCGGGAGCCCGCCGCACGCGAGGTATCGGCACGGGAACTGTCGGCACGGGAGTCGTCCGTCGCGGAACGCGTCTCCCCCGCCGGAGGGCCGTCACCGTCGGCCGGGCCGCCCACCGCGACCGTGATCAGCGGGGCGCCCACCGGCACCTCTGCGCCCTCCTCGCCGAAGCGGGCGGTGACCACGCCCCCGTAGGGACAGGGCACGTCCACCATCGCCTTGGCGGTCTCGACCTCGACGACCGGCTGGTCGACGGCGACGACCTCGCCGACCTCGACCAGCCAACGCACGATCTCCGCCCCGGTGAGCCCTTCGCCGAGATCGGGCAGCTTGAACTCCAGCACCTGTGCCATCAGCTTTCGGCCTCCCACTGCAGACGCCCCACGGCATCCAGGATCCGGTCCACGCCGGGCAGGTGGTGTCGCTCCAGCATCGGCGGCGGATACGGGAGGTCGAACCCTGCCACACGCAGCACCGGCGCCTCCAGATGGTGGAAGCAGCGCTCCGTGACCCGGGCCGCGATCTCCCCGCCGGGACCGCCGAAGCCACCCGACTCGTGGACGACTACCGCACGTCCCGTCCGCCGCACCGAGGCGCACACCGTCGCGTCGTCGAACGGCACCAGCGAGCGCAGATCGACGACCTCCAGGTCCCAGCCCTCGGCACGGGCCGCCTCGGCCGCCTCCATGCAGACGGGAACGGACGGCCCGTACGTGAGGAGCGTGGCGCTCCGGCCGGAGCGCCGCACCACCGCACGGCCCAAGGGTTCGACGGCCGTCGGCTGCTCCGGGTTCCAGGAGTCCTTCGACCAGTACAGACGCTTGGGCTCGAGGAGGACGACCGGGTCGTCGGAGGCGATGGCGGCCCGCAGCAGCCCGTAGGCGTCCGGGACGGTCGCGGGCGTGACGACGTGGAGCCCGGGAGTCGCCATGTAGTACGCCTCGGAGGAGTCGCTGTGGTGCTCGACGCCGCCGATGCCGCCTCCGTAGGGGATCCGGAGGGTGAGCGGCAGGGGCATCCTGCCACGCGTGCGGTTGCGCATCCTGGCGACGTGCGACACCAGCTGCTCGAACGCCGGGTAGGCGAACGCGTCGAACTGCATCTCCACGACCGGCCGCAGCCCGTACATCGCCATGCCGACGGCCGTGCCGAGGATGCCCGCCTCGGCCAGCGGGGTGTCCGTGCAGCGGTCCTCGCCGAACTCCTCGGCGAGCCCGTCGGTGATGCGGAAGACACCGCCGAGGGTGCCGACGTCCTCGCCCATGACGTGCACGGAGGGGTCCGCGGCCATCGCGTCGCGCAGCGCGCGGTTGAGCGCCTGCGCCATGGTGGCCGGTTTGGCGGCGACGGTGGTCATCGCTGCGTACCCCCCGGTTCGGCCCCGGAGGCGGGCTCGGCTTCGGCCGCCAGCTCGGCCCGCAGCTGCTCCCGCTGTTCCAGCAGCTGCGGGGTGGGCTCGGCGTAGACGTGGGTGAACAGGTCCATGGGGTCGAGCACCGGGTCCTGGTTCATGCGCGCCCGCAGGTCGGCGGCCATGGTCTCGGCGTCCTGGCGGACGGCGGCGAGACGGTCGTCGTCGAGCAGGCCGCGGCGGGTCAGTTCCTGTTCGAGGAGCGTGAGGGGGTCGTGCTCCTTCCAGGTCTCCACCTCGGCGTCGCCCCGGTAGCGGGTCGCGTCGTCGGCGTTGGTGTGCGACTCCACGCGGTAGGTGACCGCCTCGACCAGGGTCGGGCCGCCCCCCGCGCGCGCGTGGCGCACGGCGTCGGCCAGGACCTCGTGCACGGCGGCCGCGTCGTTGCCGTCGACCAGCCGGCCGGGCATCCCGTAGCCGACGGCCTTGTGGGCCAGCGACGGGGCCGCGGTCTGCTTGGCGAGCGGGACGGAGATCGCGAAGCCGTTGTTCTGGACGAGGAAGACGACCGGCGCCCGCCACACGGCGGCGAAGTTCAGCGCCTCGTGGAAGTCGCCCTCGCTGGTCCCGCCGTCGCCGACCATCGCCAGCGCGACCACGTCGTCGCCCTTGAGGCGGGCGGCGTGCGCGAGTCCGACGGCATGCGGCAACTGGGTGGCCAGCGGCGTGCTCAACGGCGCGACCCGGTGCTCGTAGGGGTCGTAGCCGGTGTGCCAGTCACCGCGCAGGAGAGTGAGGGTCTCGACGGGGTCCACCCCGCGCGCGACGACGGCGAGCGTGTCGCGGTAGCTCGGGAAGAGCCAGTCCTGCTCCTTCAGGACCAGCGCGGCGGCGACCTCGCAGGCCTCCTGACCGGTGCTGGAGGGGTAGACCGCGAGACGGCCCTGCTTGGTGAGCGCGGTGGCCTGCGCGTTGTAGCGGCGGCCCTTCACCAGCTCCGCGTACAGCCGGCGCAGCAGTTCCGGGTCGACCGCGTCGGCCCGCCCGGTGCCGAGCACGCGGTACGGCTCCGGGTCGGGCAGCAGTGGCGCGGGGTCGGTACGCGGCTGCCAGGCGGGCGGCGGGGTCGGCCGGTAAGCGCCCCGCTGCTCCATGACCGTCATGACGGCACCTCCTCGTGGGAGTGGCTTGGTGAGGCGCGGCATCTGTGACGCGCCTCACCAACCGATTGTTCGGTCGCCGGCACATTTTGGCTACGGGTGGCACCAGGCTGTGGACAAACGGTTCTCCACAGCCTGAGATGGACGCAGTACGTCCATGGCGGGGAGGCGGGGCCGGGTGTCGTCTGAACAAATGGCCGAGAGTGCCGGGAGCCCGGAGGGGAGCGGGCCGGTGCCGCCCGCGCGCCCCCTGGACGCCATAGACCAGGACATCCTGCGTATGCTCCAGGCGGACGGCCGCGCGTCCGTCCGGTCCGTCGCCGACCGGGTCCACGTCTCCCGCGCGAACGCCTACGCCCGGATCAACCGGCTCGTCGAGGACGGCGTCATCCGTGGCTTCGGGGCCCGCGTCGACCACGAACGGGCCGGTCACGGCACCTCCGCGTACATCACCCTGAAGATCGTTCAGAACACCTGGCGCACGGTCCGCGAGCAGCTCCGGCAGCTCCCCGGCGCCTCCCACATCGCCCTGGTGGGCGGCGACTTCGACGTACTGCTCCTGGTGCACACCCCGGACAACCGGGCGTTGCGGGAACTGGTGCTGACCCGGCTCCAGGCGATCCCCGAGGTGCTCAGCACGCGCACCCTGCTGGTGTTCGAGGAGGAGGACCTGGAGCCACAGGGGTGAACCGCCGGGCCGGCCCCTGCCGGCACGGTCGTCCTCCCGGAGCCTGTCCTAGCCCGCCTTGCGCAGCCCTCCGAAGGCCAGCCGGACCACCGCGTCGGTCACCTCGCGCTCGCTCATGCCGCGCCCGTCGGGCCGGTACCACTCGACGAGCGAGTTGATCATCCCGAAGACCAGCCTGGTCACCAGGCGCACCTCGATGTCGCCCCGCACGTCCCCGTCGGCCGCCGCGGCCTTCAGCAGCATCGCCACTCGTTGGTCGAACTCGCGTCGCCGCTCCAGGGCCCACCGCTCGGTGCCCGTGTTGCCGCGCACGCGCAGCAGCAGCGTCACGTACGGCAGCTCCGCGATCAGGACCTCGACCATGCGCCGCACGACGTACTCCAGGCGCTCGGCGGCACGCCCCACGCGCGCGTGCTCCTCGTCGAGGATGCCGAAGAGGCCGTCCAGTGCCCGGGTCACCGCGCGGCGCAGCAGCTCCTCCTTGCCCGCCACGTGGTGGTATATCGACGACTTGGAGATACCGGCGGCCTGGGAGAGATGCTCCATGGAGGTGCCGTCGTAGCCACGTTCGTTGAACACCCGGACGGCGACGGAGAGCAGGGACTCCGGGGTGTACGTGTCGCGCCTGGCGGTGGTCATGGGGTGTCCTCCCGCTTCTCGGTGGCGCACGCGTGCCGGTAGAGCGCGAGGGACGGCGCGTAGCGGCCGGACGGATCGCGCTCGTGCAGCTCGTCGAGGAGGGAGCCGGCCCAGCCGCGGCCCAGGCGGCGGCTCCACTCGAATGGTCCCAGCGGGTAGTTGACGCCCAGGCGCATCGCGGTGTCGATGTCCTCCTCGGTGGCCACCCCCTTGGCGACGGCGTCGTGCGCCAGGTCGATGATCCGCGCCACCGTGCGCGCGACGATCATGCCGGGGACGTCCCCGATGACGCTGACCTTCTTCCCGAGCGCCTGGAACAGTCCGGTGGCCTCGGCGACGGTCCGCGCGGAGGTGTCCCGGGAGTGGGACAAGGCGATGCGCGTGGCCCCGCGGTAGTCCGGCGAGAGGTCGAAGTGGACGACGTCGCGGTACTCCACGGAGGTCTGGCCGTCGGCGAGCGCCAGCCGGCCGCCACCGGGCAGCACCAGGCAAGTGCCGTTGTCCTCGTCCTCCGCGCGGACCTGGACTCCGGCCTCGCGGATCAGGGCGAGCAGGTCCGAGGCGGGCCCCAGGTCACCCTCGGCGACCACGTACGCGGGGGCCCCGGCCCGTTCCGCGGTGTGCGGCTCGGGGCGCTCGGCGCCGTCCGCGTAGTCGTACCAGCCCCGGCCGCTCTTGCGGCCGAGGCGGCCGGACTCGACCAGTCGGCGCTGGGCGAGCGAGGGCGTGAAGCGCACGTCCTGGAAGAAGGCCTGCCACACCGAGTGGGTGACGGACTCGTTGACGTCCTGCCCGATGAGGTCGGTCAGTTCGAAGGCACCCATGCGGAAGCCGCCGGACTCGCGCAGCACCGCGTCGATCGTGGCCGGATCGGCCCCCTGGGACTCGTACACCGTGAAGGCCTCGGCGTAGAAGGGCCGGGCGATGCGGTTGACGATGAAGCCGGGGGTGTCGGCGCAGGCGACCGGCGTCTTGCCCCAGGCGCGGGCCGTCTCGTACGCGCGCGTGGCGCAGGTGACGTCGGTGGCGAAACCGGAGACGACCTCGACGAGCGGCAGCAGCGGCGCCGGGTTGAAGAAGTGCAGACCCACGAAGCGGCCGGGGACGCGCAGGGCGCCGCCGACGGCGGTGACCGACAGGGAGGAGGTGTTGGTGGCGAGCAGGCAGTCGTCGGAGACGACGTCCTCCAGCGCGCGGAACAGTTCCTGTTTGACGTCCAGGCGCTCCAGGACGGCCTCGACGACCAGGGCGCAGTCGGCGAGTGCGGTGAGGTCGTCGGCGGGCAGCAGGCGGTCGCGGGCCGCGTCCCGGTCGGCGGCGGTGAGCCGCTCCTTCGCCACGAGCCGGTCGAGCCGGGCCACGATCTGCTCGGCGGCTTCCCGGGCCCGGCCGGGGACGGCGTCGTACAACCGCACGGGGTGCCCCGCGGCCAGTGCGACCTGGGCGATGCCCCGGCCCATGGTGCCGGTGCCGACGACGGCCACGGGGCTGCTGGGGTCGAGTGCTGTCATGTGCGCGATCCTCCCGCACGGGCTTGTCCACGGATGCGGCGGACCCCCTTGTCCCGACCGATCGTTCGGTTACTCTAACTCCGACCGCCCGACTTCCGACATCCCCTGCCCCGACGTCCTCCCTCCGGCATCGTCGCCGTCCCCGCCGGCCGGCGTCGTCGGCTTCCGATGCTCCCGCCCCCGCCCCCGCCCCCCGCCCAAGGCTTTGCCCGGTCCCCGAACTCGACGAGGAGTTGGTCCCCGATGGCCGCCGAAAACACCGCGCAGCAGCTGACCGCCCAGCACCGGCCCACCCTGGACCGGGCACTGGAAGCGATCCGCACGCGCGCGTACTGGTCCCCGCACCCCGAGCACCCCAAGGCCTACGGGGAGAACGGCAGCCTGGACCTCGCGGCGGGCAAGGCCGCCTTCGACGCGCTGCTCGGCACCCGCCTCGACCTCGGCCAGCCCGGCACCGACGACTGGGTGGGCGGCGAGACCTCCCCGTACGGCGTCGAACTGGGCGTCGGCTACCCGCACGCGGACCTCGACGTGCTGCTGCCCGCCATGCGGGCCGGGATGCGGGCCTGGCGGGACGCGGGCGCCGAGACCCGCGCGGTGGTCTGCCTGGAGATCCTCAAGCGGATCAGCGACCGGACGCCCGAGTTCGCCCACGCGGTCATGCACACCTCCGGCCAGGCGTTCATGATGGCGTTCCAGGCCGGCGGCCCGCACGCGCAGGACCGCGGCATGGAGGCGGTGGCGTACGCGTACGCGGAGCAGGTGCGCACCCCCACCGCCGCGGAGTGGACCAAGCCGCAGGGCAAGCGCGACCCGCTGGCGCTGACCAAGCGGTTCACACCGGTCCCGCGCGGCATCGGCCTGGTCATCGGCTGCAACACCTTCCCGACGTGGAACGGTTATCCGGGCCTGTTCGCCTCCCTCGCCACCGGCAACGCGGTCCTGGTCAAGCCGCACCCCCGCGCGGTGCTGCCGCTCGCGCTCACCGTGCAGGTGGCGCGCCAGGTGCTCACCGAGGCCGGCTTCGACCCGAACCTGGTGGCGCTGGCCGCCGAGCGGCCCGGCGAGGGCATCGCCAGGACACTGGCCACACGTCCGGAGATCCGGATCGTCGACTACACCGGCTCCACGGAGTTCGGCGACTGGCTGGAGGCCAACGCCCGCCAGGCGCAGGTGTACACGGAGAAGGCCGGCGTCAACACGGTGATCGTGGAGTCGACCGGAAACTACCGGGGCATGCTCGCCAACCTGGCGTTCTCCCTGTCGCTCTACAGCGGCCAGATGTGCACCACCCCGCAGAACCTGCTGATCCCGCGCGACGGCATCACCACCGACCAGGGCCCCAAGTCCTTCGACGAGGTCGTCGCCGACCTGGCCCGGGCGGTCGACGGCCTGCTCGGCGACGACGCGCGTGCGAACGCCCTGCTGGGCGCGATCGTCAACCCCGGCGTCAGGACCCGCCTGGAGGCCGCCGCCGGACTCGGCGAGGTCGCCCTCGCCTCCCGCGGGATCACCCACCCGGAGTTCCCGGACGCGGTGGTCCGTACACCGGTGATCGTGAAGCTCGACGGTGCGAAGCCGGACGCCGAGGCCGCCTATATGAGCGAGTGCTTCGGACCGGTCTCCTTCGCCGTCGCCGTCGACTCCGCGTCCGACGCGGCGGAACTGCTGCGGCGCACCGTCCGGGAGAAGGGCGCGATGACCGTCGGCGCGTACACGACCTCTCCGGAGTTCGAGGAGGCGGTGCGGGAGGTCTGCCTGGAGGAGGCCGCCCAGCTCTCCCTCAACCTCACCGGCGGGGTGTACGTCAACCAGACGGCCGCCTTCTCCGACTTCCACGGCTCCGGCGGCAACCCGGCGGCCAACGCGGCCCTCACCGACACCGCCTTCGTGGCCAACCGCTTCCGGGTGATCGAGGTGCGCCGGGAGGCATGAGCCCGTCGTGGGCCCGCTCCCCTACGCGGGTGCGCCCCCGGTGGCGCTCCAGTGGTACAGCGTCATGGCCACACTGGTCGCGAGGTTGTAGCTGGAGACCTGGGGGCGCATCGGCAGCGCCACCAGATGGTCGGCACGCGCGCGCAGCTCGGGCGAGAGCCCGCTGCGCTCCGAGCCGAAGGCGAGCAGCGCGTCGTCCGGAAGTTCCAGCGCGCGGATGTCCTCGCCCTCGGGGTCGAGCGCGAACACCGGTCCCGCGGGCAGTTCGTCGACGGACAGCCGCTCCACGGCGGTCGCGAAGTGCAGCCCGGCCCCGCCGCGCACGACCGTGGGGTGCCAGGGGTCGAGGGTGCCGGTGGTGACGACCCCGGTCGCCCCGAAACCGGCGGCCAGCCGGATCACGGCGCCCGCGTTGCCGAGGTTGCGCGGCTGGTCCAGGAGCACTACGGGGGCGGTGCGCGGGGTGTGCGCCAGCCTCTCCAGGTTGCCCGCGCGGGAGGGGCGTAGGGCGAGGGCGGCGACGGCGGTGGGATGCGGGCGCGGGACGAGCGAGGCGTAGGTCTCGTACGGCACCTCGGTCAGCAGCGCCGCCAGCGCCTCCCGGACGTCCGGGGCCAGCTCGTCGGCGAGGTCGAGCGCGGCGGCCCGGTCCGCGGTGACCGCCACCTCGACGTCGGCGCCGAAGCGCACGGCGTGTTTGAGGGCGTGGAAGCCGTCGAGCAGGACCGCGCCCCCGCTGTGCCGGTGCCAGCGGGTCACGGGAGCGGTGTCCTGGGCAGGGGGCGCAGGGGGCACGGAGCTGCCGTCGGGGACGGTGTCGCGGTCGGGGGCTGCCATGACGTGCAGCCTACGGGCGCGTGCCGGGTGCTTTCCCGGACGCGGGAACGACCGGCCCCCGACCGGCCTGCTCCGCCCGCTCCTCCTGCTCCTCCTGCTCCGCCCGGTCCAGGTGATCCACCGTCTCTCCCGGGCTCCCTGCCCTGGGTGCGGGCACCGGCGCACCGCCCGCGCGCGTGCGCGGCGGCAGTGTCCGGAACATCGGGCTGCGTACCCACGCGCAGAGGCGCGTGAAGACGTTGCCCAGGCGGCGCAGGAACGACGTCGGCAGGAAGACCGCGTCGGCCGCGATCATCGCCAGGGAGAAGAACGGCAGCCCCAGGACGACGGCGATCACCGCGTGCTCGGTGATCATGAGCACCAGGAGCACGTTCTTGACCCGCCGGTTGAACAGGGTGAACGGGAAGGCCACCTGTACGGCGACCGTCCCGTAGGTCACCAGCATCACCAGGGTGCCGCTGGCGGTCAGCAGGTCGCCGAGGGCCGGCCAGGGGGAGAAGTACTCCAGGTGCAGCGGGTAGTGCACCGCGGTGCCGTCCTGCCAGCGGGAGCCCTGGATCTTGTACCAGCCGGCCGTGGCGTAGATCAGACAGGCCTCGGCCATGATCACCAGCAGGGCGCCGTTGTGCACGATGTTGGCGACGACGTCCAGCAGGGCGCGTGGCTGCGGGGTCCTCGCACAGCGCCCCACCAGCCACCACAGCGCCTGTGCCGACCATACGGCCCACAGCAGCGCCGGGACGAACCAGTCGCCGTCCATCCGGCCGGCCAGGGTCGCCAGGAGCAGCAGGAAACCCAGCACCCCCCACAGCGCGGGGCCCGTCCGGTCCCGCGGCCGCTCTCCAGGCGCGCGTGCCTCGTCCGCCCGCCGGGCGCGCCGGGCGTCCAGGGACCACACCTGGCCGCAGCGCGTGAACACGAGGTAGACCGCCATCAGGTGCAGGACGTTGTCGCCGCCGTCACCCACGAAGACGCTGCGGTTCTGCAGCGACAGCACGCCCACCATGAACAGCACCGACATGGTGCGGGTGCGCCAGCCCAGCAGCAGCAGGGCGCTCCACACCACCGCGAGCAGGTAGAGGGCCTCGAACCAGCCCTGGCCGTCCGACCACAGCAGCGCGGTGAAGGCGCCGTTGGATCCGACGAGCTGATCGGCGAGGTCCCAGGCCCACGGGCCGTCGGGCCCGTACAGCTCCTGGCGGTGGGGGAACTCGCGCAGCAGGAACAGCAGCCAGGTCGCGCTGAACCCGATCCGGATCACCGCGGTCTGGTAAGGGCCGAGGGCGGCATCGGTGACCCGCGCGACGGCGCCGCGGACCTCGAGCGGGAAGCGGTTCATCCGATGCCTCCCCGGGCCTCGTCCTCCGGCACCGGCCACCAGGGCAGCGTGCGGTACACCGGCTTCGTGGAGACCTCCTCCTCGCTCCACTCCGGCGGCGGCACGTCGGCCGTGCGGGAGCGGACCTGTATCCGGTCGACGACACCGCCCGGCCCGGCAGCGTCCGACCGGTCGAGCCGCATCATCATGATCCGGCGCAGATACGACTCGGCCAGCGTGCCGCGCATCCCCACCGGCCGGTCCTCGCCGTCGTGCGTGGCGGCGAAGAAGTCCCAGGCGCGGCGCAGCTCGTTCTGCTGGGTGTGGCTGGGCAGGAGGTTGCCGTCGATGGCCCGGCCGTCCTCGGCGGACAGGTCGTACCAGCCGGTGGTGCGCACTCCCCCGTCCGGCGTCAGGACGTCGGCGCGGACCTGGACGGAGATGTTCTGCTGCAACGGGTTCGGCGCGAACAGCTTCCAGTTCTGCTCGAACTCCGGGTAGATCCAGTCCTCCACCGCCTCGGCGTGCTCCTTGGAGACCGTGTTCGCGGGCGCGACGTGCAGGAACGTCATGCCCATGTGCACACAGACGACGACCGCGACGATCCCGAGTGCCACGGCGGCGGCGATCCGATGGCGGAGCGAGAGAGCGGCCACGCCGGTAAGGGGCTCGGGGGGCGGGGGGCCCGCGTCCGGGGCCGGCGGGGCGTTCGAGGGCTGGGGGCCGTCCTGGACAGCGGGCCCCGCCGGTGCGGGAGCGGGCGGGACGAGGGACGGTGCGGGAGGAGATGCGGGAGCAGGCGGATCCGGGGGCAGTGCGGGGTCGCCCGGCACGCCCGGCCCGGTCCGCCCGTGCCGGGCGTGCGAGCCCTCGTCGTACGCGTCCATCCCGCCCCGTTCCCACAGTCCCGGTCCGAATCCCGGTCCGAACCCCGGTCGATCGCCGCCACCGTCCGGCGTGCGAGGACGTCGTGCCGCCCGCACACCGCTTCGCAGCGTCGCACGGGAACGGTACTCAGCACCGGCCGTTCCGGCACAGTCCCGGTGGTCCACGCATTCCGCGGCCGTCACCGCATCCACGGCCGGGCCCGGTCGGCCCCGGATTGTCCACGGGCAACCCGCCCTCGTCGGTCCCGCCCGCAGGTTATCCACAGCTGTTGACACCTCGCGGCGCCCGTCTCACCATGGAATCGCACGAACCGAACGATCGGTCGGGAGCGTGTTCCGGGAAGAACCCAGGTCGAAGGGGACCTCATGGCGACAGCAGTCGACAGCGTCGGCGCCGGCACGGGTGACAGCGCGGGCGGCGGCGCGGGCGGCGGCGCGGAGTACGAGCGCGCCTTCGACGCGGCCGTCGCCGCCGACGAGCGGATCGAACCGCGCGACTGGATGCCCGACGCCTACCGCGCCACGCTCGTCCGGCAGATCGCCCAGCACGCGCACTCCGAGATCATCGGCATGCAGCCGGAGGCCAACTGGATCACCCGTGCGCCCTCGTTGCGCCGCAAGGCGATCCTGATGGCCAAGGTGCAGGACGAGGCGGGACACGGCCTGTATCTCTACGGCGCCGCCGAAACCCTCGGGACGGGGCGTGACGAGCTGCTGGACAAGTTGCACTCCGGCCGCCAGAAGTACTCCTCGATCTTCAACTACCCCACGCTGACCTGGGCCGACGTCGGCGCGATCGGCTGGCTGGTGGACGGCGCCGCGATCACCAATCAGGTGCCTCTGTGTCGCTGCTCGTACGGCCCGTACGCGCGCGCGATGGTGCGCATCTGCAAGGAGGAGTCCTTCCACCAGCGCCAGGGTTACGAGCTGCTGCTGGCACTCGGCCGCGGCACCCCGGAACAGCACGCGATGGCGCAGGACGCGGTGGACCGCTGGTGGTGGCCGTCGCTGATGATGTTCGGCCCGCCCGACGACGAGTCCCAGCACTCCGCGCAGTCGATGGCCTGGAAGATCAAACGGCATTCCAACGACGAGCTGCGGCAGCGCTTCGTCGACATCTGCGTCCCCCAGGCCGAGTCGCTCGGCCTCACCCTTCCCGACCCGGACCTGCGATGGAACGAGGAACGGGGACAGCACGACTTCGGCCCGATCGACTGGACGGAGTTCCGCGAGGTCCTCAGGGGCAACGGCCCGTGCAACGAGGAGCGGCTGACCCGGCGCAGGCGTGCCCACGAGGAGGGCGCCTGGGTCAGGGAGTCGGCGGCCGCCTACGCGGCCAAGCACACCACCGGTGAGACAGGAGCGATCCACGGATGACCGACACCGACTGGCCCCTGTGGGAGGTCTTCGTGCGCTCGCGCCGGGGACTGTCCCACACCCACGCCGGCAGCCTGCACGCCCCGGACGCGGAGCTGGCCCTGCGCAATGCCCGCGATCTGTACACCCGCCGCGGCGAGGGCGTCTCGATCTGGGTCGTGCCGTCGTCCGCGATCACCGCCTCCTCGCCCGACGAGAAGGACCCGTTCTTCGAACCGGCCGCCGACAAGCCCTACCGGCACCCGACGTTCTACGAGATCCCCGAGGGGGTGCGGCACCTGTGACGACGACACCCCGCTCCGGCACCCGTGCACCCTCCCAGGACGCCGCCCTCACGGTGGCCGCGCTCGCCCTCGGCGACGACGCCCTGGTGCTCTCCCACCGTCTGGGCGAGTGGGCCGGCCACGCCCCCGTGCTGGAGGAGGAGGTCGCCCTCGCCAACATCGCGCTGGACCTGCTCGGTCAGGCCCGCGTGCTGCTGTCGATGGCGGGCGACGAGGACGAGCTGGCGTTCCTCCGCGAAGAGCGCGCCTTCCGCAACCTCCAGCTGGTCGAGCAGCCGAACGGCGACTTCGCCCACACCCTCGCCCGCCAGTTGTACTTCTCCACCTACCAGCACCTCCTGCACACCGAACTCGCCGTCGGGGGCGGCCCGCTGGCACCGCTGGCCGGCAAGGCCGTCAAGGAGGTCGCCTACCACCGCGACCACGCCGAGCAGTGGACCCTGCGGCTCGGCGACGGCACCGACACCGGCCACACCCGGATGCAGCGGGCCGTGGACGCGCTGTGGCGGTACACCGGCGAGATGTTCCAGCCGATCGAGGGCCTCGACGTCGACTGGCCGGGCCTGGAGACGGCCTGGCTGGAGGCGATCACGCAGGTGCTGGGCCGGGCCACCCTCACCGTGCCCGACAGCCCGCGCACGGGTGCGTGGGCGGCCGGTGCCGGACGCCAGGGACTGCACACCGAGTCCTTCGGCCGCATGCTCGCCGAGATGCAGCACCTGCACCGCAGCCACCCGGGGGCGACATGGTGATCCCGGCGGCCACCACTTCGCTCGAGGCGGAACTGCTCGAACTGGCCGGTTCGGTGCCCGACCCCGAACTGCCCGTGCTGACCCTGCGCGAACTGGGCGTGGTGCGCGCGGTGCACGCGCGCGGTGCGGACGGCGTCGAGGTCGAGCTGACCCCCACGTACACGGGGTGCCCGGCCGTCGAGGCGATGTCGGCGGACATAGAGCGGGTGCTGCGTGAGCACGGAGTGCGCGAGGTCACCGTCCGCAGAGTGCTCGCGCCCGCTTGGTCGACCGACGACATCACCGACGAAGGACGGCGCAAGCTGCGGGAGTTCGGTATCGCCCCGCCGCGCGTACGGCCGGCGTCGGGAGCGGTCCCGGTGGACCTCGGGCCGACCCGCACGCGTACCCGCGGCCCATGGGCGGAGGGGACACCCGAGCCCGGGGCCGAGGAGGCGCCCGAGCCCGTGCGGTGCCCGCACTGCGGCTCTGCCGACACCGAGCTGCTCAGCCGCTTCTCGTCCACCGCGTGCAAGGCGCTGCGCCGGTGCCTGGACTGCCGTGAACCGTTCGACCACTTCAAGGAGTTGTGATGGCGCGCTTCCACCGGCTCCGGGTGGCCGCCGTCGACCGGCTCACCGACGACTCCGTCGCCCTCACCCTCACCGTCCCGCCGGACCTGCGCGAGGAGTACCGCTACGCCCCCGGCCAGCACCTGGCCCTGCGGCGCAGAGCCGACGGCGAGGACATCCGGCGCACCTACTCGATCTGTTCCCCGGCCCCCGAAGGCGAGGGGCCCGGCACGTTGCGGGTGGGGGTGCGTCTGGTCGAGGGCGGCGCCTTCTCGACGTACGCCCTGAAGGAGATCGGCGTCGGGGACGAGCTGGAGGTGATGACCCCGGCGGGCCGGTTCACCCTCCCGCCCGCACCCGGCCGGTACGCGGCGATCGTCGGCGGGAGCGGCATCACCCCGGTGCTCTCCATCGTCTCGACCCTTCTGGAGCGCGAGCCCCGGGCCCGGTTCTGTCTGATCCGCAGTGACCGGACGGCCGCCTCGACGATGTTCCTGGAGGAGGTCGCCGACCTGAAGGACCGCTACCCCGACCGGTTCCAACTGGTGCCGGTGCTCTCGCGGGAGGAGCAGCAGGCGGGACTGCCGTCCGGACGGCTCGACCAGGAGCGGCTCGCCGCCCTGCTGCCGGCCCTGCTGCCGGTGGGGCAGGTGGACGGCTGGTTCCTGTGCGGCCCCTACGGGCTGGTCGAGGGGGCCGAGCGGGCCCTGCGCGCTCTCGGCGTGGTGCGCTCCCGCATCCACGAGGAGATCTTCCACGTGGACACCGGCGCCCCGGCCGCCCCCACGGCGCCGGTCCCCGCCCACAGCACGGTCACCGCCCTGCTCGACGGACGCGGCGGCACCTGGCCCGTCCAGGAGGGCGAGTCCCTGCTGGAGACGGTGCTGCGCAACCGCCCCGAGGCCCCCTACGCCTGCAAGGGCGGGGTGTGCGGAACGTGCCGCGCCTTCCTCGTCTCGGGCGAGGTACGGATGAACCGCAACTTCGCGCTGGAGTCGGAGGAGACCGAGGCGGGCTACGTACTGGCCTGCCAGTCGCATCCGGTGACGGAGAGGGTGGAGCTGGACTTCGACCGGTGACGGCGGCACATCCCCTCCCGGACACACCGCACCACCCCCTCCCCCGCCCCGTCCCGGCCCCTGCGACCGCCGTTCGGGCGGCTCGGCTCCGGGGCGCCGGGGAGAGGGGACTGCGGGACTCCGGGCGTGGAGCGCCCGCTCGGCCCGGCGTCGGCACACGAGGAGGCCCCGGAAGACCTGCCGACGACGACCGCCGGGACCCGAGGCCCGATGCCGCGGCCTTCGGCGCCCGCCCGCCCCTCCCCGGTACTACAGGACGTGTCCGGGCCGGCCGTCGTCGGTGACGACGGGGCGTCCCTCGGACTCCCACACCTGCATGCCGCCGTCCACGTTCACGGCGTCGATGCCCTGCTGGACCAGATACATCGTGACCTGGGCCGAACGTCCGCCGGAACGGCAGATCACATGCACCCGGCCGTCCTGCGGAGCCGCCTCGGTCAGCTCGCCGTAACGGGCGACGAACTCGCTGATCGGGATGTGCAGCGCCCCTTCGGCATGACCGGACGTCCACTCGTCGCTCTCGCGGACATCCAGCAGGAAGTCGCCGTCCTTGAGGTCCGAGACCCCGACCGTGGGCACCCCAGTCGCAAAACTCATGTACCCGACGCTACCGGAAACCCCGGGCCGGGACTCACGCCCACCGGGACCGGCAGCTCAGCCCCCGAGGGCCTCCAGAGCCGCCAGTTCCGCCTCGCGCTCGGCCACCTGGGCCCGCAGCTGCTCGGCGATCTCCTCCAGGAAACGGTCCGGGTCGTCCGGGGCCAGCCGGAGCATCGAGCCGATGGCGCCCTCCTCGAGCTCCTTCGCGACCAGGGTGAGCAGTTCCTTGCGCCGGGCGAGCCATTCGAGCCGGGCGTAGAGCTCTTCGCCGGCGCTCGGGGCCTGCTCCTTCAGCTTCGGGCCCGCCGCCCATTCCGCGGTGAGCTCCCGCAGCTCGGCCTCGCTGCCGCGGGCGTAGGCGGCGTTGACGCGGGTGATGAACTCCTCGCGGCGGTGGCGTTCCGCCTCTTCCTGCGCCAGGTCCGGGTGGGCCTTGCGGGCGAGGTCGCGGTAGAGCTTGCGCGCCTCCTCGCTGGGCCGCACCCGCTCCGGGGGCCGGACGGGCTGGTCGGTGAGCATGGCGGCGGCCTCCGGAAAGAGGCCGTTGCCGTCCATCCAGCCGCCCAGCAGTTCCTCCACACCGGGGATCGGCTGCAGCCGGGAGCGCGCGTCGTCGGCCAGCCGACGGTCCCCGGGATCACCGCTGCGGGCGGCCTTGGCCTCCAGGATGCGGGCGTCCAGCTCCTCGAGACGGGCGTACACGGGGCCGAGCCGCTGCTCGTGCAGCCGGGAGAAGTTCTCGACCTCGATGCGGAAGGTGTCCACCGCGATCTCGAACTCGATCAGCGCCCGCTCCGCGGCCCGCACGGCCTGCTCCAGCCGCGCCTCGGGCCGCTGCGCACCACCGTCGGCCGCCGCCTGCTCCGCACCGGCTCCGCCGCTGCCCTGCTCACCCTCCGAGGTCGTCACCCGGACAGCGTAGGCCACGGCCGCCACCCCCTAATTCCGCCACCCTGCCTCCTGCCCCCACTCGCCCTGCCTCCCGGCAACCGGCCGCCCTCTCCGCCCCGACCGACCGAGGTCATGGCTCCACCGGCTCCGCCCACACCCTCGCCCGATCGGCCCCGACGCCGTACCCCGGCACCGGACGGCTGCCGTCACCACCCTCGGCGTCCATGTCCACCGGCTTGCCCAGCCGCCGCCCGAGCGCCCGCAGGAATCCGCAGAAGACGTCGAGGCGCTCCTGCCCTTGGAGCTCTCGCAGATCCACGCCGAAGTCGGTCGCATCCGCCGACCAGAAGCGGAACCGCCGGCGCATCGGCAGCCGGCCACACCCACAGGACCGGGCGCTCCGCGTCAGCCGGACGGGGCAGCACAGCCTCCGCCCGCGGAACCGGCAGCACCGTCCCGCCTTCGGAGTGCCCTCACTCCCAGCCACGCGCGACGACGGGATCGAGAACCGCCTGCCGGTCCTGCGCCGAGGCATCAGGAACACACAGCTCCGGCAGCGCCTCCATCAGATCCGGGACGAGGAAGCACGTGACGTCGTCCCACAACGGATCAGCCACCGGGAGGCCGCCGAAGAGGGTGAAGCAGTGCTCAGACCCCCATTTCGGCCGCGATCCGGCCCGACCGGACCGCGGCCACCAGGGCCGCGTGGTCCGCCTCCGTGCGGTCGGCGTAGCGGAAGGCGAAGTCGCCCATCGCCTCGTCGAGTTCGTCGTTCTTGCCGCAGTAGCCCGAGATCAGGCGGGGGTCGGCGCTGTGGGAGTGGGCGCGGGCCAGGAGGGCGCCGGTCATCCGGGCGTAGTCGTCGACCTGGTCGGCGGACAGGGCCATCGGGTCGACGCTGCCCTTGCGGTTGCGGAACTGCCGTACCTGGAAGGGCCGCCCGTCGACGGTCGTCCAGCCCAGCAGGTTGTCGCTGACCACCTGCATCCGCTTCTGGCCCAGGACCACGCGCCGCCCCTCGTGGTCGGCGTCGGGGACGTCGAAGCCGGCTGTCAGCAGGTGCGGCACCAGCGCCGAGGCGCGGGCCTCCTTCACCTGGAGGACGAGGGGCTCGCCCCGGTGGTCGAGGAGCAGCACGACGTACGAGCGGGTGCCCACGCTGCCCGTGCCGACGACGCGGAACGCCACGTCCTGCACCGCGTGCCGGGCCAGCAGCGGAAGCCGGTCGGGCTGGAGGGTGCCGACGTACTGCTCCAGGGAGGTGGCCACCGCGAGGGCCTCGGCGTCGGGCACACGGCGCAGCACCGGCGGGGCGTCGACGAAGCGACGCCCGCCGTCCTCCGTCGCCTCGGTGGACTTGGCCGCGAAACGGCCGCTGGTGTTGGCACGGGCCTTCGCGTAGACCCGCTCCAGCGTGCCGAGCAGATCGTGCGCGTCGGTGTGGGAGACCAGTTCCTCGTCGGCGATGGCGTTCCACGCGTCCAGCACCGGCATCTTCGCCAGCAGCCGCATCGTGCGACGGTAGGAGCCCACCGTGTCACGGGCGGCCTTGCGGCAGGTGTCCTCGTCCGCGCCGACCTCCCGTCCCGCGAGCACCAGCGAGGTGGCGAGCCGCTTGAGGTCCCACTCCCAGGGGCCCCACACCGTCTCGTCGAAGTCGTTCAGATCGATGACCAGCCCACCGCGCGCGTCGCCGTACAGGCCGAAGTTAGCCGCGTGCGCGTCGCCGCAGAGCTGGGCGCGGATCCGTGTCATGGGGGTGCGGGCCAGGTCGTGGCCCATCAGGCCCGCCGATCCGCGCAGGAAGGCGAACGGTGCCGCCGCCATCCGCCCCACCCGCATCGGCGTCAGCTCGGGCAGCCGGCCACGGCTGGACTCCTCGACCGCGCTGACCGCGTCCGGGCGCGAGGGATCCAGGTCGAGGGCGCGATGCGCACCGCGCGGCACCAGCCGGCGCAGGGCCTTGCCGTCCTCCCTGGCCGAGCCCTCGGGCGGCCACGCCGCGAAGCCCGGTACACGCGGCAGCCGCCGCACCTCACCGGCAGTGAGCTCCGGCTCCGTCCGCTCCGCCGCCCCGCCCGTCCCGGCCCCGCCGGCACCCGCCTCGGTCATCACAACCGCCTCCCCGTACGCCCACACGTACGCCCGTACACACGCGTCGGCCGGTCGCACGCGAACGACGATTCGACCGTCGGCCCGCCTCGATGCCGACACGGACAGCGGCGCAGGCCATGACATCAACCGTGCCGACCGTACAACCCGGTGGCCGAAACGCGTCAGGTCCTGTGGACAACTCCGAGGCTGTGGACAACACCGTCACCCACCCGCACCCCTGCCACCACCTGGGACACGGTGCCTGCCCGGGGCCCGCCCGTTATCCCGGTCCCGCCCCGGCCACACTCCCCGTGGCCGGTTCCAGTCGTCCCTCCGCGAGGGCCCGCCGGCCGCGGTCCGCCGAGATGTCCAGCCGGGCCAGCACCGCCGGCACCGCGATGCCCGGCAGCATGTGCTGGAACAGCACCACGACCCGGTGCTCCAGATCCTGCCGCTGACAGCGCAGCTGTGAGAGGAGCTGCACTCCCGAGAAGCTCGCGACCAGCAGTTCCGCCGTCTCCGTCACCTCGACGTGCGGCAGCAGCTCGCCCTTCGCCTTCGCCTCGGCCAGGGTCCGGGTGGTCCGGTCGATCCACATCCGGAACGCCGGGGTCCGGTCCAGTCCCAACGCACCCTGGTCCAGGGCCAGTCCGACACTGGCGCGCACCAGCGGATCCGTACACAGCCGCAGGGCCAGCACCAGACCGGAGTCGACGAGCTCCTGGAGCTTGCTGGACTGGGGCGGCAGGGCGACCGCCAGCTGCTCCTCGAAAACACCGAGCGCCAGCTCCTCCTTGGAGCCGAAGTGGAAGTACAGCGCACCCTTGGTCACCCCGGCCCGGTCCAGGATCTCGCCGATGGTCGCCGAGGTGTAACCGCGTTCGTCGAAGACGGCCGCGGCCGCGTCCAGAATGGTCCGCCGGGTGCGGATCGCGCGCTCCTGTCGCGCCATCGGGTGCCTCCTGATCTCTGTGGATCTCTGTTGATCTCGTGGATCGCCGTGAAGTAGCCAGGCGGGAGCGGTGCGGTCGCCCTACCGCCGTACCGCGATGCGTTCGAACGCGTGGGCGGGCCGCGGGCTCGTCCCCAACGGTGTGGATCACCCTTGAAAAAAACCGGCTCGTCCGTATCTTAGTGCGAAGTCGACCGGAGCCAGGCCTTCTATCCGGAGGGTTCCTCATGCCGCAGCCAGGTGCCACCAGCACGCCCACGGAGGATCAGACCGGACAGCGGAGCGCGCCCGCAACCACCGCTGGACAGAGCGCCGGTGCCAGTGCCGACACCGTCACCCGGGTCACCGCGGAACTCGCTCACCGCACCCGCGCGACGGACGTCTTCCCGACGGAATGGGTCCGCCTGTCCGATCGCGACTTCCGCGTCACCGCGCACTGGCCCGCCGACCACTCCTTCTTCGGCCCCGTGGACGACCTCCACCAGGACCCGATGATCGTCGCCGAGACACTGCGCCAGACGACGATGGCTCTCGCCCACGCCGAATTCGGCGCTCCCCTCGACACCCACTTCGTCATGTGGGACCTGGGCATCTCCACCGCCCCCTCCGAACTGCTGCTCGCAAACGCCGCGGAACCGGTCACCGTCGACGTCGTCTGCTCCGAGGTACGCCGCCGGGGCCGCGGCCTGAGCAGCATGCGGACGGTCATGGAGTTCCACCGGGCGGGGCGGCTCGTCGCCCGGGGCACCGGCAGCATGGGCTGCACCTCGCCGGCCGCGTACCGCCGCCTGCGAGCCGGGCAACCGGCCGGCCTGTACAACGCGATACCTCCCTTACCCCCCGTCCCTCACGAACTGGTCGGCCGCCACCGCGCGGAGGACGTCGTTCTCGCCCGCTCGGACCGTCCCGGCACCTGGCTCCTGCGCGTCGACACCGGTCACCCCGTGCTCTTCGCCCGGCCCAACGACCACGTCCCCGGCATGGTTCTGTTCGAGGCGGCCCGCCAGGCGGCGACAGCGGCAACCGGCGGACGCGTCTTCCTGCCGTCCGACCTGGCCTCCTCCTTCAGCCGCTACACCGAACTGGACAGCCCCTGCCTCCTCGAAACCGAGGTCTACGACAAGGGCAACGGGAACGGGAACGGGAACGACGTGACCGTACGGGTCCGCGGCCTGCAGAACGGCGAACCCGTCTTCACCGTCACCCTCGCCTGCGCACCCCGCCGCCGGAGCCCGGGACCGCCCCCGGGCCCGGCCCCGGTACGGTCGCCGGCGTGACGGTGAACCTCCTGATCACGGGCGGCACCGGCTTCATCGGCAGCCGGATCACCGCCGCAGCGCGCCAACGCGCCGACACCCGCGTCCGGTTGCTTTCCCGCCGCACATCCGCCGGGAACCCGCGGCCGCCCGAGGCTCCGCAGGCGGCGCACACCTCCCCGGGCGCACCACCGCCCGCCGGAACCGTCCCCGGCGACCTCGCCGACCCCGCCTCCCTGCAGGGCAGTTGCGCCGGCGTCGACGTCCTCGTCCACTGCGCCTCGCGCATCACCGGCGACCCGGAATCCGTCGCGGCGGTCAACGACCGGGGCACGAGGGCCCTGGTGGAGGAGGCGGTACGCAGTGGTGTGCGCCGCATCGTGTACGTGAGCACCGCCGCCGTCCACGGCAGGGGCCCCTTCCGGGGCGTACGGCCCGGCGAGGCTCCCGTCGCCCCCGCCTCCGCCACGAGCCGCACGCGTGCCGCGGCCGAGCGGCACGTCCTCGACGCGGGCGGCCTGGTGCTGCGGCCCCACCTGGTGCACGGCACCGGCGACCGCTGGATGGTCCCCGGCCTGGTGGGACTGCTACGGGAGGTGTCGGCCACCGTGGCGGGCTGCGGGGCTCTGCATTCGATGATCGACGTCGACACCCTGGGCCGCGCGGTCGTCGCGGCGGCGCTCTCCCAGGCTCACGGTCCCGGCGTCCACTACGTCAACCACCCGGACCCGGTCTCCACGTCGGAGCTGCTCACAGCCGTCCGCTCGCACGTGGAACAGCCGGCCGGGAAAGCCGCGGTCGACGTCACGACCGCCTACGCACGGGCCGCCGGCTCCCCGCGCGCCCTGCATCACCTCGGCATGCTCACCGTCGACCACTGGTTCAAGGACGACACCTTCTGGGACGCCCTGGACTGCTCCCCGGGCGAGCCCTTCCTCCGCACCTTCCCGCACGCAGCCCCCTGGTACCGGTCGTTCGTCACCACCCCCTGACCGGCCACCGCCACGGCCGCCGTGCCCACCCCACCCCTGAGTCCGCACCCACGAGGCAAAACCGACCCGTCGGTTTGACTCTCGCGACAAACATTCGACATCGCCCCACAGGCCGCGACGTCGCTCAGCCACGCCTTCGAACCCCAGCCGCGCCGTACTCCCCATTCCGACTGCGGAACGTACCGGAACCTGCGCCTCCGGTCACCGCGCGCCCGAAAGGATCATGAGATGTTCCTCACACGGTCCGGGCCCGTTCCCGCCCCGCCGTACCTGGCCCGGACATGCGAACGGGCGGCATCCGAGATGGATGCCGCCCGTTCGACGGTGTGCGCGAGGGGGGAGTTGAACCCCCACGCCCTTTCGGGCACTGGAACCTGAATCCAGCGCGTCTGCCTATTCCGCCACCCGCGCATTGGGTGTGTCATCAGGCCCTTCCCCGCTGGGTTCGGCGCCTTTCGACTCCTGAACATTAGCACGCTGGTCGGGGTGGATTCACATCCCTTTCCCCCGCCCCGGCACTCACCCGCGCTGAGCAGCACCGCTGCCCATGAGCAGCCCATGAGCAGCCCACGAGCAGTCCTCAGGCCGCGCACCGGCCGCCCCCGAAGCACCCCCCGACCGCCCCCGAGCAGTCACGCATGATCAAGGTCGCCGCCACATCGCCCCGTCCCCTGTCGACCCGTATCGCTCCCACCCACCCACGAGAACGATGAGAACCGCTTCACGTATCAACCTCGTACCGGTACCCCCCGTCTCCCCAGGTACCGGGCGGAGTCCCACAGCCAGGTGCGGGACACTGGTCCACGGCCCCCTCTACGATCCATGGCGGGGACCCGCACGAGCACGGCCGAAGGAGTTCGGAGGGGAGCCCCGGAGGAACTCCGCCAGGCGTCGACACCCGTCGGCCGGGCGGGCAGGGGGAACCAGCCGATCGACCAGGGCGTGGATACGATCAGTAAGCAGTACCAGTTGTGCGGTGCACGCGGCAGCGCACCGGGCAGTAGACGCAGTAGCAGCAGAAGCAGCAGTGGAAGACAGGGCAGTACACAGGACGGCAACGCCGGAGGAGGTGCCCCATGGGAGTCCTGAAGAAGTTCGAGCAGCGACTCGAAGGCCTGGTCAACGGCACCTTTGCCAAGGTGTTCAAGTCCGAGGTGCAGCCCGTGGAGATCGCGGGAGCGCTCCAGCGGGAGTGCGACAACAACGCGACCATCTGGAACCGCGACCGCACCGTCGTCCCCAACGACTTCATCGTCGAGCTGAGCACCCCCGACTTCGAGCGGCTCAGCCCGTACTCCGGGCAGCTCGGAGACGAACTCGCCGGCATGGTGCGCGACTACGCCAAGCAGCAGCGCTACACCTTCATGGGCCCCATCAAGGTGCACCTGGAGAAGGCGGACGACCTCGACACCGGTCTGTACCGGGTGCGCAGCCGTACGCTCGCCTCCTCCAGCAGCCAGGCGGGCCCCATGGGCCCCGGCCCCGCCGGACCCGGCACGGGCGGACCCGGCACGGGCGGCCCCGGCGGCTACGGCTACCCGCCCGCCGGTCCCGCGGCCGACGCCCCGCCCATGCCGGCCGCGCCGCCGCCCGGTGGCCGGCCCGGCGGCTACGGCTACCCGCAGCCCGCGGGCGGCCAGCGGCCCCCCGCCGCACCCGCGTCCGCCGGACGCATCCGACACTGGATCGAGATCAACGGCAACCGCCACCAGATCTCCAACGCGACGCTCGTACTGGGCCGCAGCACCGAGGCCGACGTGCGGATCGACGATCCCGGCGTCTCCCGTCGGCACTGCGAGATCCGGACCGGAACGCCCTCGACGATCCAGGATCTCGGATCCACCAACGGCATCGTGGTGGACGGGCAGCACACCACCCGCGCTACGCTCCGCGACGGCTCGCGAATCGTCGTGGGCAGCACCACCATCATTTACCGGCAAGCCGAAGGGTGAAGCGGGGGCAATGTCAGAGCTGACCCTCACGGTCATGCGGCTGGGTTTTCTGGCCGTTCTGTGGCTGTTCGTGATCGTGGCCGTGCAGGTCATCCGTAGTGACCTGTTCGGCACGCGGGTCACCCAGCGTGGAGCACGCCGGGAGGCCGCCCGGCCGCAACAGAGCGCCCGGCAGGCATCGCCGCCGCAGCGCCAGCAGTCCGGGGGCGGCCGCCGCGGCCGCAACGCCCCCACCAAGCTGGTCGTGACCGAGGGCACCCTCACGGGCACCACCGTCGCGCTCCAGGGCCAGACCATCACGCTGGGCCGGGCGCACGACAGCACGATCGTGCTGGACGACGACTACGCCTCCAGCCGCCATGCCCGGATCTACCCGGACCGCGACGGCCAGTGGATCGTCGAGGACCTGGGTTCCACGAACGGCACCTATCTGGACCGGTCCAGGCTGACGACCCCCACACCGATCGGGCCGGGTTCGCCGATCCGCATCGGCAAGACCGTCATCGAGCTGCGGAAGTAGTACGACAATGAGCGAGCGGAGCGAGCACGCAGTGGGGGCCCCCACCCCGGGCCCCGGCGCGCTCCCGACCGGAGGGTGGGCAGTGTGGCTCGACACGACCGGCTGTACCCGGAGCCGACGGGCGAGGTGCGCATGAGTCTGTCCCTGCGCTTCGCCGCCGGATCGCACAAGGGGATGATCCGCGAGGGCAACGAGGACTCCGGTTACGCCGGTCCCCGCCTGCTCGCCATCGCCGACGGCATGGGCGGCGCCGCGGCCGGCGAGGTCGCCTCCTCCGAGGCCATCTCCACCATCGTCTCGCTCGACGACGACGTACCCGGCTCCGACCTGCTCACCTCCCTCGGCTCCGCCGTACAGCGCGCAAACGACCAGCTGCGCATGATGGTCGAGGAGGACCCCCAGCTCGAGGGCATGGGCACCACCCTGACCGCGCTGCTGTGGACCGGCCAGCGCCTCGGCATGGTCCACGTCGGCGACTCCAGGGCCTACCTGCTGCGTGACGGCGTCCTCACCCAGATCACCCAGGACCACACCTGGGTGCAGCGACTGGTGGACGAGGGCCGGATCACCGAGGAAGAGGCGACCACCCACCCGCAGCGCTCCCTGCTCATGCGGGCCCTCGGCAGCGGCGAGCACGTCGAACCCGACCTGTCGATCCGTGAGGTCCGGGCGGGCGACCGGTACCTGATCTGCTCCGACGGCCTGTCCGGCGTGGTCTCCCACCAGACCATGGAGGAGGCCCTCGCCGGCTACCAGGGCCCCGAGGACACCGTCCAGACCCTGATCGAGCTGGCACTGCGCGGCGGCGGCCCGGACAACATCACCGTGATCATCGCCGACGTCCTCGACCTCGACACCGGCGACACCCTGGCCGGGCAGCTGTCCGACACCCCGGTCGTGGTCGGCGCCGTCGCCGAGAACCAGAACCAGTCCAGCGACAACAGCGCCATGCAGACCCCGGCCGGCCGCGCCGCCGGACTCGGCCGCAGGCGCGGCCAGGGCGGCGGGGGCGGCGACGGCGAGTTCGGCCCGCCCGGCAGCGGTGACGTCACCGGCTTCATCCAGACCGACGGCTTCGGCTACGACGAGAACGACTTCGTCAAGCCCCGCAAGAGCCGCCGGTGGCTCAAACGCTCCTTCTTCGGCCTGCTCACCCTCGCCGTCATCGGCGGCGGCGTGTACAGCGGCTGGCGCTGGACGCAGACCCAGTACTACGTCGGCACCAACGGCGAACACATCGCGCTCTACCAGGGCATCAGCCAGGACCTGGCCTGGGTCTCGCTCTCGAAGGTCGAGAAGGACCACCCCGAGATCGAACTCAAGTACCTGCCGCCCTACCAGCGGGAGCTGGTCGAGGCGACCATCGCCGAGGGCGACCTGCACGGCGCCCGGACGAAGATCGACGAACTCGCGGTACAGGCCTCCGCGTGCAGGAAGGAAGCCGAGCGCCGCGCCGCCGACAGCAAGAACAGCGCGAAGACAGGCGAGGGCGAGGCCGGAGGCACCACGGGAACCACACCCGCCTCCTTCACGTCCAAGGCCTCGCCGACGCCGACCCCCTCGGGATCGACCGAGGCACCGCAGAAGTCCACGCCCCCGTCCGCACCTACTCCCAGCCCCGGCCCCAGCCTCTCGGAGGAGGAGCAGAAGGTCGTCTCGCTGTGCGGTAAGCAGTAGGCAAGCCGTGAGAGGCCCTGTCACACGATGAGCAGTACTACCAACCCATCGGCGCAGCACACGTCCACGATCGGTGCGATCGGGGCGCCGAGCCGGCGCAACACCGAGCTCGCGCTGCTCGTCTTCGCCGTCGTCATCCCGGTCTTCGCCTACGCCAACGTCGGGCTGGCCCTCAACGACGAGATCCCGGCCGGCCTGCTGAGCTACGGCCTGGGCCTCGGCCTGATGGCCGGCATCGGCCACCTCGTCGTACGGAAGTTCGCACCGTACGCGGACCCGCTGATGCTGCCGCTGGCCACCCTGCTCAACGGGCTCGGACTCGTCGCCATCTGGCGGCTCGACCAGTCCGAACTGCTGCAGGGAATCAAGCAGGCGGGCGCCGCCGCACCCCGGCAGCTGCTCTACACCGCCATGGGCATCGGCCTGTTCGTCGCCGTGCTGGTCTTCCTCAAGGACCACCGCGTCCTGCAGCGCTACACCTACATCTCGATGCTCGGCGCGCTGGTCCTCCTGCTGCTGCCGCTGGTGCCCGGCCTCGGCCAGAACATCTACGGCGCCAAGATCTGGATCAAGGTCGGCAGCTTCTCCATCCAGCCCGGTGAGTTCGCCAAGATCGTCCTGGCGATCTTCTTCGCCGGCTACCTCATGGTGAAGCGCGACGCACTCGCCCTGGCCAGCCGCCGCTTCATGGGGCTGTACCTGCCGCGCGGACGCGACCTCGGCCCGATCCTCGTCGTCTGGGCGATCTCGATCCTCATCCTCGTCTTCGAAACCGACCTCGGCACCTCGCTGCTGTTCTTCGGCATGTTCGTGATCATGCTGTACGTCGCCACCGAACGCACCAGCTGGATCGTCTTCGGCCTGCTGATGTCCGCCGTCGGCGCCGTCGGCGTCGCCAGCTTCGAACCCCACATCCAGCAGCGCGTCGACGCCTGGCTCGACCCGATGAAGGAGTACACCCTCAGCCGGGAAGGCGTCGTCGGCCACTCCGAACAGGCCATGCAGGCCCTGTGGGCCTTCGGTTCCGGCGGCACCCTCGGCACCGGCTGGGGCCAGGGCCACTCCGACCTCATCCGGTTCGCCGCCAACTCCGACTTCATTCTCGCCACCTTCGGCGAGGAACTCGGCCTGGCCGGCGTCATGGCCCTGCTCCTGCTCTACGCACTGATCGTGGAACGCGGCGTGCGTACCGCCCTCGCCGCCCGCGACCCCTTCGGCAAGCTGCTCGCCATCGGCCTGTCCGGCGCCTTCGCGCTCCAGGTCTTCGTCGTCGCCGGCGGCGTCATGGGCCTGATCCCGCTGACCGGTATGACGATGCCCTTCCTGGCGTACGGCGGTTCCTCCGTCATCGCCAACTGGGCGCTCATCGGCATCCTGCTGAGAATCAGCGACACGGCCAGACGCCCCGCCCCTGCCCCCGCCGCCAACTCCGACGCCGAGATGACCCAGGTGGTCCGCCCGTGAACAAGCCTCTGCGCCGAATCGCGATCTTCTGCGGCCTCCTCATCCTCACGCTCCTCATCCGCGACAACTGGCTCCAGTACGTCCAGGCCGACGAGCTGAGGACCGACGAGCACAACCGCCGGGTCGCCATCGAGCGGTACGCGTCACCGCGCGGCGACATCATCGTCGGCGGTGAACCGATCACCGGACACGCCACCACCAAGGGCGACTTCAAGTACAAGCGCACCTACAAGGACGGCGCCATGTGGGCGCCGGTCACCGGCTTCGTCTCCCAGGCCTTCGGCGCCAACCAGCTGGAGTCCATCGAGGACGGCATCCTCACCGGCAACGACGACCGTCTGTTCTTCCGCAACACGCTCGACATGCTGACGGGCAAGAACAAGGAGGGCGGCAACGTCGTCACCACCCTCAACGCCGACGCGCAGAAGGCCGCCTACGACGGTCTGAAGAAGCAGGGCGGCAAGGGCTCGGTCGTCGCCCTCGAACCCTCCACCGGCAAGGTCCTCGCGCTCGCCTCCTTCCCCTCCTACGACCCGTCCACGATCGCCGGCGACGACGCCGCGGACGCCGAGGCGTGGCAGAAGCTGCAGAAGAAGGACAACGACGACGACCCGATGCTGAACCGGGCCCTGCGCGAGGTCTACCCGCCCGGCTCCACCTTCAAGGTCCTCACCGCGGCCGCCGCCCTGGAGGAGGGCCTGTACGAGAGCGCGGACGAGAAGACCGACACGCCCCTGCCGTGGGTCATGCCGGGCACCACGACCGAACTGCCGAACGACGGCGACCTCCCCTGCAAGGACGCCACCCTGCGCGAAGCACTCCGCGTCTCCTGCAACACCGTCTTCGGCAAGATCGGCTCGGACCTCGGCAACGACACGATGCTCGAGTACGCCAAGAAGTTCGGCTTCACCGAGGAGCAGTTCACCCCGGTCCGCTCCAGCGCCTCGATCTTCTCCGACGACATGAACGAGTCGCAGACCGCGCTCTCCTCCATCGGCCAGTTCAACACCGCCGCCACCCCGCTGCAGATGGCCATGGTCACCGCCGCCATCGCCAACAACGGCACCCTGATGCAGCCGTACATGGTCGACGAACTCCAGGCTCCGAGCCTCGACACCATCGAGAAGACGGATCCGGAGGAACTGAGCAAGCCGATGTCCGCGGAGAACGCCCAGGTCCTCCAGTCGATGATGGAGACCGTCGTCTCCGAGGGCACCGGCTCCAACGCGCAGATCGACGGCGTCGCCGTCGGCGGCAAGACGGGTACCGCCCAGCACGGTGTGGACAACAGCGAGAACCCCTACGCGTGGTTCATCTCCTACGCCAAGGGCGAGGACGGCAGCTCACCGGTGGCCGTCGCCGTGATCATCGAGGACGACAACGCCGTACGTGGCGACATCTCCGGCGGTGGCCTCGCGGCTCCGATCGCGAAGAGCGTGATGGAGGCGGTCCTCAAGGGCAAGCAGTGACCCCGATCACGTCCGCTGCCCATAGGTGCACGTAGCGGTACCGGTCCTGTATCGGCTGCGGTACTTGGCCAGGTCACACAAAGCGAGCCGGGTACGGTAGGCCCGGACGGCAGCCTCCGGCCGCACGAACGTGCCGGCCGGGACCGACGGAGAGGGCTGGTAGGTAGCTATGGAAGAGCCGCGTCGCCTCGGCGGCCGGTACGAACTGGGCCAGGTGCTCGGCCGCGGAGGCATGGCAGAGGTCTACCTCGCCCATGACACCCGTCTCGGCCGCACCGTTGCAGTGAAGACGCTCCGCGCCGACCTCGCGCGCGACCCGTCCTTCCAGGCCCGGTTCCGCCGGGAGGCCCAGTCGGCCGCCTCGCTCAACCATCCCGCGATCGTCGCGGTCTACGACACGGGCGAGGACTACATCGACGGGGTCTCCATCCCGTACATCGTCATGGAGTACGTCGACGGCTCCACGCTCCGTGAACTCCTGCACAGCGGCCGCAAGCTGCTGCCGGAGCGGACACTGGAGATGACCATCGGCATCCTCCAGGCCCTGGAGTACTCGCACCGGGCCGGCATCGTCCACCGCGACATCAAGCCCGCGAACGTCATGCTGACGCGCAACGGCCAGGTCAAGGTCATGGACTTCGGCATCGCCCGCGCCATGGGCGACTCCGGCATGACGATGACACAGACCTCGGCGGTCATCGGCACCGCGCAGTACCTCTCGCCGGAGCAGGCCAAGGGCGAACAGGTCGACGCCCGCTCCGACCTGTACTCCACCGGCTGTCTGCTGTACGAACTCCTGACCGTCCGCCCGCCGTTCGTCGGTGACTCCCCGGTCGCGGTCGCCTACCAGCACGTCCGGGAGGAACCGCAGGCGCCGAGCGTCTTCGACCCCGAGGTCACGCCCGAGATAGACGCGATCACGCTGAAGGCGCTCGTCAAGGACCCCGACTACCGCTACCAGTCGGCCGACGAGATGCGCGCCGACATCGAGGCCTACCTCGACGGCCGGCCCGTCGTCGCCGCCGCCACGATGGGCGCGGCCGGCTACGGCGGCTACCCCGACAACCAGCCGACGACGGCCCTGCGCTCGGACTCCGGCGCCGCGACGTCGATGCTGCCGCCCATGAACCCGGACGACGGCGGCTACGGCTACGACGACCGCCCCGACCGGCGCCGCCAGCAGAAGAAGAACAACACCTCGACGATCCTGCTGGTCGCGGCGGGCGTCCTGGTCCTGATCGGCGCCATCCTCATCGGCCGCTGGGCCTTCTCCGGCAACGGGGGCGTGGGCAACGACAACGTCGCGGTCCCGAACTTCGTCGGCACGACCAAGGCAGCCGCCGAGAAACAGGCCACCAACACCGACCTGGTCCTCGCGTTCACCGAGGAGCCCTGCGAGGACCAGGCCAAGGGCAACATCTGCAGCCAGGATCCCGTGGCGGGCACGGACGTCAAGAAGGAGTCCACCGTCAACCTGGTGGTGTCCACCGGGGCGCCCAAGGTGGCGGTACCGAGCGTCGTCGGCGACAACGTCGACGACGCCACGGCGGAGCTGGAGGGCGACAAGTACGCCTTCGTCGTCGAGACGGAGGAGAAGGAGTCCTCGGAGACAGCGGGCACCGTCCTCGAGCAGGACCCGGGGCTCGGCGAGGAGGTCGAGAAGGGCACCACCGTCACCCTGACCGTCGCCAAGGCGGTGGCCAGGTCGACGGTCCCGGACGTCCTCCAGCAGTCGTGCGACCAGGCCAAGGCGCAGATGACCGCCAACGACCTGGTGGGCACCTGCACCGAGCAGGAGGTCGACGACCCGAACCAGGTCGGCAAGGTCATCTCGACCACGCCGGGCGCCAACCAGCAGGTCGACAAGAACTCCCAGGTACAGATCGTCGTCGGCAAGGCCAAGGCGAACGAGAAGGTCGCTGTCCCGAACATCAACGGCCAGACCCTGAAGGACGCCCAGAAGATGCTCCAGGAGGCCGGACTGGCGGTCGGTGACATCGCCGGCTCGCAGGATCCCAACGCCCGCGTCGTCACCTCCAACCCGCCGCAGGGCACCGAGGTCGACAAGGGAACGGCGGTCAGCCTGGTCGCCGCGGACCAGGGCGGCAACAACGGGGGCAACAACGGCGGCAACAACGGCGGCGGCTTCTTCGGCGGTCTCACCGGCGGCAACGAGGACGACTGACCCCCCTCCGGCACCCCGCGACACGACGGAGCCCCGGCGCCCTCTTCGGAGGAGGCCGGGGCTCCTTCATCGACCCGCTCCGAACACGCGTCCCCGCTTCGCTCGCGCCTTCGCGTGCCACCGCTCGTTGATCGGGTGGGGTGGGGCATCCGAGTTCTGCTCCGGCCACGCCGACACAAGGGGCAGAGGGTGTTCAAGAAATCGGTACCACTGGAATCCAGGACGCCGCGCAGCGGCGTCCTGGAACGCACGGACGTTCTCGACCGGGTCAAGGCCCTGTCATTGCTGCCGGACGGAATGCATGTGACGACGGCGATGGTGGCGGCGTACTTCGAGGTGGCCGGGACAGTCGTCAACAACCTGCTCAGCCGCCACCGCCACGAACTTCAGTCCAACGGGATGTGAGTCCTGCGTGGCTCAGAACTGCGGAATTTCAAGGAACTCAACCTGAGTTCCTATGGCCATGCACAGCCGCGCTCGGCCCTCGCCATCTGGTCCCGCCGCGCCGTCCTCGACGTCGCCAAGCTCCTCCGGGACAGCGAAGTCGCACGTGAGGTGCGTGTGTATCTCCTGGGCATGGAGTACCTGGCCCGCACACAGCCTGTGGACAACCCGGCCCCGACAGAGCCCGTCAGCCTCGAGCACCGCATCGGCCAACGCATCACCCACATCCTCGGCAGGCCGGTCGTGCCGATGTTCAACGCCCTGATCGCCACGTGCGGCGAACACCGCCGCGAGCCCTTCGAACTCCGCGAGGACATCGAGAACGTCGAGAACGTCGAGAACGTCGAACGCAGGCTGTGCCGGCACCACAAACGCCTCGCCACCCTGGAAGGAGCGGCCCCCGCGGAGAACGTCGGGCCGACGCTCAAGACGATGACCTGGCAGGCGTTCGAACAGCATGTCGCCGATCTGCTGCGACGCGACGGCTGCACCGGCGTCGTCGTACGGCAGCCCGCAGCGACCGGGGCATCGACATCACCGGCCGCATCGCGGACGGGCGGACCGTGGCCGTCCAGTGCGAGAGAGAACCGGTCCGGCCGCTGGACGGTGCCCAGTGCCGACCTGCAGAAGTTCGCGGGCGCAGTGCGGGCCATCAACCGTGTGGACCTCGTGCTCTTCGTCGCCACCTGCGACTTCAGCCACACATCGCAGGCGATCGCCGACCTGACCGGAGTCGTCACGGTCAATCGGGAGGAAGTGGAAGCCTGGACCGCCGGAGTGCGTCTCAAGGCGCTGCGGTAACGGCGAATCGCAGAGGCCCGAAGCCGCAAGAGCAAGGTGCGGCTTCGGGCCTCCGCCATGTCAGGGGACCGAGGCCCTCTCGGAACCTCGTCCGTCTCAGCGCAGTTCCTCCGGCGGCGTCCGGTCCTCGTCGACCTTCTCCGTGCGGACCAGTTCGCCCCAGACGACGTAGCGGTACTTACTGGTGTACACCGGCGTGCAGGTCGTCAGGGTGATGTAGTGGCCTGCCTTCTTGCGGCCGGACTCCTCGGGGACCTTGGCAAGGACGTCCACGTTGTACTTCGAGGTCTCGGGAAGGACCGCGTAGGTCTTGTAGACGTACCAGGTGTCCTTCGTCTCGAAGACGATCGGGTCGCCGTCCTTGATCTTGTGGATGTCGTGGAACTTGGCCCCGTGGCCGTCCCGGTGCGCGGCCAGCGAGAAGTTGCCCTTCTTGCCGGACGTCGGCAGGGTCGCCTTCACGGGGTCGGTGTAGTAGCCGGCGACGCCGTCGTTGAGCACCTTCATCGTGGTGCCCTTCTCGATCAAAATGTCGTTGCCCATCGCGGGCACGTGCAGGAAGCCGATGCCGTTCTTGCTGTCGTAGGAGGCGGGACCGTCACCGGTGCCGCTGCCTCCGGGCCCCTGGGCCCAGTTGTCGCGCACCTTGTCCGCCTGTTTGCCCGCCTCCCGGTCGGCGAGCACGTTCGTCCACCACAACGAATAGACGACGAACAGGCCGAGCACCAGACCCGCGGTGATGAGGAGTTCCCCGAGGGCGCCGACCAGCATCGCGCCCGGCCCCATACGGCGGCGGGCCGGAGACGACGACGCGGGCATGGCGGTGTGCTCTTCGGTGTCGTCGGCGGTCACTGCCACGTTTCCTCTGCCCTTAACTGACGAGCGCATCCGGCTTGCCCTTGCTGCGCGGCCGTTCCTCGTCCATCTTGCCCCACACGATCATGCGGTACTTGCTGGTGAACTCCGGCGTGCAGGTGGTCAGCGTGATGTAGCGGCCCGGCCCGGTGAAGCCCGACTCCTTCGGAACCGGTTCGAGGACGCTCACGTTGCTCGGCGGTGTCACCGGCAGGATCGACGCCATCTTGTAGACGAAGTACGTGTCCTGCGTCTCCACGACGATCGGGTCGCCCGGCTCCAGCCGGTTGATGTACCGGAACGGCTCCCCGTGCGTGTTGCGGTGCCCCGCGACCCCGAAGTTGCCCTCCTTGTCGTCCGGCATCGCCGTCTTCAGGGCACCCTCCGCGTAGTGACCCACCATGCCCCGGTCGAGCACCTTCTTGCTGTCGATGCCCTCGGCGATCGGCACCACCACGTCCAGCCGCGGGATGTGCAGCAGCGCGAAACCCTGCCCCGGCTCGAACGCTCCCGGCTTGCGCTCGCCGTTGGCCCAGTCGCTCTGGAGGTCACTGGCCTCCCGGCCGGCCTGCGCCTGCGCGCGCACGTTCGTCCACCACAACTGGTAGGTGACGAACAGCAGCATCAGCACACCGCAGGTGATGAACACCTCGCCGATCCCCCGGCTCGCGACGACGGCGGGACTGGCCTTGCGCTCCCGGGCCCGCCGCCGCGCCTCCACGCGCGAGAGCGGCGCCTGGGGCCCGCTGCGGCCCGGCGGGGCATCACGGACCTCGGAGGGGCTGTTCGCCCCACCACGGCGCCCTTGACGCCTCTTGGCGGCCTTCCTGCGATCCGCCCGGCCCCCGGCAGCCGCCGGGGACTCCCTGCGCTGCGGCTGCGGATCAGGGATCCGCAGCGCCATCGTCTCCTCATCGACGGGCGGCAGGTACGCGTCCTCGTCGACGGGCGGCAGGTACGCGGTGCTGTCCCCGGCCCCGGCCGCGCCGCTGCCGGCCGAACCCGGGCCGCCGTAGGGGTAGGCGCCCTGCCGTGTGGTGTCGTACCAGTCGCCGCCCCCGAGTGTGCCGGGTGCCCCGTACGGCGGCAGCTGCTGCCCGTACGAGGTCCCCTGCTCGCCGCCGGTGCCGTACGAGGAGCCGCCCGTGAAGGACTCCCCGCGCCCGGCACCGGACTCGCGCTCGGGGCGCAGCGCGGTCACGCCGGCGACCTGCCCACCACCGGGGCGAGCCCCGCCGATCTCGCCACCGCTCCCGTGTCCCCGCACTCCACCAGCCAGTTGGCCAGCATCCGGTGGCCGTGCTCGGTGAGCACCGACTCGGGGTGGAACTGCACACCCTCGACAGGCAGTTCACGGTGGCGCAGACCCATCACGATGCCGTCCGGCGTCCGGGCCGTCACGTCCAGCTCCTTCGGCACGGTGGCCGGCTCGGCGGCCAGCGAGTGGTAGCGCGTCGCCGTGAACGGCGACGGCAGACCCGCGAACACACCCTTGCCCTCGTGCTCGACCGGCGAGGTTTTCCCGTGCAGCAACTCGGGGGCACGGTCCACGACACCGCCGTAGGCCACCTGCATGGACTGCATGCCGAGGCAGACACCGAAAACGGGCACCCCGGTCGACGCGCAGTGCCGCACCATGTCCACGCAGACCCCGGCCTGTTCGGGAGTGCCGGGTCCCGGGGACAGCAGAACGCCGTCGAAACCGTCCTGCGCGTGCGCCGTCGACACCTCGTCGTTGCGCAGGACCTCGCACTCGGCGCCCAGTTGGTACAGGTACTGGACCAGGTTGAAGACGAAGCTGTCGTAGTTGTCGACCACGAGAATGCGCGTGCTCACTGGTTGTCCACCGTCACATCGTTGAAGGGCAGCAGCGGCTCGGCCCAGGGGAAGACATACTGGAAGAGGCCATAGACCACAGCGATGATCAGCACGAGCGAGATGAGTGCCCGCACCCATCCGTTCCCCGGCAGATGCCGCCAGATCCAGCTGTACATGCCGTCCCTTCCGTCGCACCACGGCACCAGACCCACGCCGTACGTCACCAGACTAACGGCGCGACGCCTCCGGTTTCCCGGCCTCCACAGGCTGTGTGGAGGCGGATGCGCCCGGACGATCAGCCGGTGACTGTGCCCCCATTCCGGTTCGCACGCCGTCGGCGTCAGACAGCGGCCCGGACGCGTGTACCCGGAAGTACGTGGCACAGGGCCGATCACCTCGATGTCCGTCGGCACCGTTTCCTCGGAGTGCCGGTCTCCGCGCCCTCGAGCACGGGCTTGTTCCACGTGAAACCAAGACGTGGGATGTGCGTGATCGCGAAGAGCTTCCCCGCGCCATACGGCTTCGGTTTCTTCGGGAGGTCGGCAGGGGCGGCGCCGGCACCGGAACCCGCGGTGGGCGCGGACGAGCACGTGGCGGTCGGCGTGGGAGTGGCGGTCGGCAGAGCGCTCCCACCCGTCCGCCGGGCCTCGAGGAGGGCGATCCGGCCGTCCATGACCTGGTCGGCCCTGACCCCGGTCCGGAACCCGCCCCGTGGGCTCTACTCCACGGGCTTCGCGTACTGCAGGTCCACCGTGCCCGAGTAGCCGGGCAGAGTCACCGGGCCGTCGTCCTCGACCTTCCAGCCGAGCCCGTAGACGTTGACGTACACCATGTAGTTCTGGATCGAGGGGGAGGCCGCGAGCGCGTTCTTCAGCTTCTCCGGATCACCGACCGCCGTGATCTTGTACGGCGGCGAGTAGACGCGGCCCTGGAGGATCAGGGTGTTGCCCACGCAGCGCACCGCGCTGGTGGAGATCAGCCGCTGGTCCATGACCTTGATGCCCTCGGCACCGCCCTGCCACATCGCGTTCACCACGGCCTGGAGGTCCTGCTGGTGGATGACCAGGTAGTCGGGCTCCGGCTCGGGATATCCGGGAAGCTTGGCGGTGGCGTCCGGCGGAGCGTCGTCGAGCGTGACCGTGACGGCCTCACCCTCGAGCTCCTGCGTGCCCGCCCGGCGCTCCAGGCCGGCGAGCTCGTCGTCCTCCGCCGCACTCCTGCCGGCGTCGCGCTCGGCGAGGGACTCGACGTCCCCGCGCAGGGCCCCGTTGGACTCCTCCAGCTCACCGTTCCTGTGGCTGCGCTCATGAATGAGGTCGGACAGCTTCAGCAGGGAATCGTCCGTGCGGATGTTGGTCCCCTTCGCCGTGTTGAAGCTGGTGAAGAAGAGCAGACCCGCGAGAGCGAAGACACCCGCGGTGAGGATCCGGACGGGCCGGAAACGCCGTCGGCGGGCAGGGCTGGATTCCCTCCCGGGGGAGTCGGCAGAATTGCTCAACGTACCCTTATCTCCTTCGGCGCCACGGAAGGACTACGCTAACGGACGCCCGGGGGAGCGCTCGGAGTCCCCTTCCAACCGCCCCGAGCCCGACCAAGTTCCCTGCGCGGCCACGCAGCGCATCGACAGGAGAGACCCTCGTGCCGAAGTCACGTATCCGCAAGAAGGCCGACTACACGCCGCCGACGGCGAAGCAGACGACCGCCCTCAAGCTGACCAGCCGTGCCTGGGTCGCGCCGGTGATGCTGACCCTGTTCCTGATCGGCCTGGCCTGGATCGTCGTGTTCTACGTCACCGACGGCAAGCTGCCCATCGATGCCCTGGGCAACTGGAACATCGTGGTGGGCTTCGGCTTCATCGCCGCCGGATTCGGCGTCTCCACGCAGTGGAAGTAGCGCGCGGCAGCGCTCACTGCCGGCTGGACCAGGCCCTGCCCGGAGCTGCCCGACAGCTCCGGGCAGGGCTGTCGCCAGCTCTGGGCAGGACTATCCACCGAGTTATCCACAGGCGTTTCCACAGCGTGGGGAAAAGAAACCACGATCTGTGGATAACCCCTCGAACGTTGACGCCGGTACGACAGAAGCACCGGTAACCGAATACCCGTTCGCGCGCCTCTGGCCTGGGCAAACAGCGGTCAGTGACATCGGGCACAGATGTTCCCGCACTGTGTGCACAAGATCCGCCACATGCTGTGGACAACCCGCACTCAGACGAGCTGGACCGTCCTCACCAGGGTCACCAGCACGACCGCGGCGAGAACCAGTGCACAGGTCCCGTACTGGATCAGCGACCGCCGCTCACGCGGGGCATGGACCATGGCGTACCCGATCACGACACCGGCGACGAGTCCTCCGATATGAGCCTGCCAGGCGATGTTGCTCCAGCCGAAGGTGAAGATCAAGTTGATCACCAGCAGTGCGATGATCGGCCGCATGTCGTAGTTGAGCCGGCGTACCAGGACCGCGGTCGCGCCGAACAGCCCGAAGATGGCGCCGGAGGCGCCGAGCGAGGCCGTGGACCCCGAGGCCAGCAGATAGGTCAGCGCGCTGCCCGCCAGACCCGAGATCAGGTAGAGCGCGAGATAGCGGACCCGGCCGAGGGCCTGCTCGAGCGGGCCGCCGAGCCACCACAGACTGAGCATGTTGAAGGCGATGTGCCAGATCGCCTCGTGGGTGAACATCGAGGTGACCAGGCGGTACCACTCGCCCTCGGCGACACCCTCGGTGGGATTGAAGGGCACCGGGGGCCAGACCCCGATCAGCACGAGATGGTCCAGCAGCGACGACCAGACGTGCACCGCGACGAACACCGCGACATTGATCCCGAGAAGGATCTTGGTGACCAGCCGGGGATCCGCGGCGATGGTGCCGCCCGCGATCGTGCGGGGCATGGAGGCCGTGGGCGCGTGGCCGATTCCCGAGCTGCCGCGGACACATTCGGGGCACTGGAACCCGACCGAGGCGCTGATCATGCACTCGGGGCAGATCGGGCGCTCGCAGCGGGCGCAGCGGATGCCGGTCTCACGGTCCGGGTGGCGGTAGCAGAGGAGGACGCCGTGGGCGTCCTGCGGGCTGCCGGCAGCCTGGTCGTCCATGGGGTCCCCTAGGTCGTGTGGAAAAAGCCCCGCCCCGCCCATCCTTACGGATGAGCGGGGCGTTTGGTTCCCTCTGGAGGGCTTGCGCATTCCTCGGGGACAGGGCCGTCCTCAGCCCTCGGGACCGTCCTCAGCCCTCGCGGATCTCGACCGACTCGATGACGACGTCATTGAGCGGACGGTCGGTGCGCGGGTTGGTCTGCGCGGCCGCGATGGTGTCGATCACCTTCTGGCTCGCGGCGTCGGTGACCTCGCCGAAGATGGTGTGCTTGCGGTTCAGCCACGCCGTCGGAGAGACGGTGATGAAGAACTGCGAGCCGTTGGTGCCCGGACCGGCGTTGGCCATCGCCAGCAGGTAGGGCTTGTCGAAGCGCAGGTCCGGGTGGAACTCGTCCTCGAACTGGTAGCCGGGACCGCCGGTGCCGTTGCCCAGCGGGTCCCCGCCCTGAATCATGAAGCCACTGATCACCCGGTGGAAGACCGTGCCGTCGTAGAGCTTGGCCGTGGACTTCGCCCCGGTCTCCGGGTGCGTCCACTCCCGCTCGCCCTTGGCGAGCTCGACGAAGTTCTTGACGGTGATCGGCGCCTGGTTCGCGAAGAGCCGGACCTCGATGTCGCCGTTGTTGGTCTTCAGGGTGGCGTAGAGCTGGTCAGCCACGGTGTGCCTTCCGTTGTCTTTCCGTAACGCCCTGATCCTCGCACGGACGGAGCGCACAGTCGCCCGACGCCCGTTCACAGGGGGCAACAGAGCCGAACAGCTTGCGGAAACCGGGTGAGTGCCGCCTCGACGGGGGCACTCGGCAACGATCCGTGGCATTGTCGACGACTAGCCGGCGTTCCCCGTATTCATTCGCTCTTGCGCTCGGTCAACGCCATCGGTACCCGTATGCCCGCCCGCACATGCCCAGCGGTGAAGCGGGAGGCATGATCCGTAAAAGGGTGGACAGTCGAAAAACGTACGCCACCGAGGAGGAGGAACCGTGACCCGCATCGAAAGCGTGCGCACTGCGACTGATTCGGCGAAGGACAGCGTGCTGCACGCCGCGGAAGTGGTGGCGCCCTACGCCGGCACGGCCAAGGTGAAGGCCGCGCAGTACGCGCAGGAGGCGCGCGTCCTGCTGGCTCCCAAGGTGTCGCAGGCCGCAGGGCATGCCCTCGTCCAGTACGGCGCCCATGTCCAGCCGTACGTGGAGCAGGCCCGCGCCCACGTGCCGCCGAAGGTCGACCTGGCCGCTCATGAGGCCGCCGCCCGGACCCGCAAGGCCGCCCAGCAGGCGGCGGACTACTCCCGGCCGAGGATCGAGCAGGCCAGGGCCGCCGCCGGCCCGGCGAAGGACGAGGCGGCGGCGCGCAGTGCGGCGGTGCTGGCTGCCCTGCGCGGTCAGGTCTCGGCCCAGCAGATCCAGAAGCTGGTCCGCAAGCAGCGGCGGCGTGCGAAGGCCGGCCGTGCCGCGAAGGTGGTCTTCGTCCTGGGTGCCGTCGCCGGCGGTGCCTTCGCCGCCTGGAAGTGGTGGGACAAGCAGGCCAACCCGGACTGGCTGGTGGAGCCGCCGCCCGCGACCGATGTCCGGGAGTCCGGCACGCTGACGTCGGTGGACGGCAGCCGCGGGTCCACGCTCGACCCCGAGGTCCGGGCGAAGGAGGCCGAGGAAGAGTCCGCCAAGCGCGACGAGCAGCCCTAGGTCTGTCCGCGTGGCGGCATCAACAACTTGCGGCGTCAACAGCCCGGTGGGGCAGGAAACTTCAACGTCTCCTGCCCCACCGGGCTGTTTCACGTGAAACAGGTC